>DATCBX010000225.1:0-3037 GCA_036511635.1 Acidimicrobiales bacterium
GTGTCGTGAGCACCACGACGCACAGTTGGACCTCAACGACCACCGTGAGCTGGCTTATCGCTGGAGCGGCTCTTCTCATTGGCTTCATGTTCTGGGAGGGCAAAGTCGCCTCACACCCTCTCATGCCCTTTCGTATCTTTAAGTCGAGGCCCCTTTCCACGGCCAACGTGATCATGTTCCTCGTCGGCGGCGCGTTCTTTTCTATGTGGTACTTCTTGACCTACTACTTCCAGTTCGTGTTGAAGTACGGTCCCGTGAAAGCGGGCTTCGCGTTTTTACCAATGGCTATTGGCATCATCGCCGGGGCACAGATTTCGTCGCGTTTAATTGCCCGCGCCGGTGCTCGGTCCCTCCTCCAAGTCGGCGCGAGTCTCGCCACACTGGGCTTTCTTTGGATCTCTCTTATCCAGTCCCAAAGTTCATATTGGGGAAATATCTTCGTGCCGGGTTTTGTGTGCGCTTTCGCCATGGGTCTGCTCTTTTCGCCACTCGCGATGTCGGCAACCTCGGGCGTTGACCGCGCCGACGCTGGCCTCGCGTCAGGCGTTTTGAACACCTCGCGTCAAGTTGGTGGTTCGCTGGCACTGGCTATATTGGCCACCGTTGCGACCGACCGTACTCATTCACTTCTGCATACTGTCTCTACCGCCAGCGCGCTCGTTTCGGGTTACCAGCGGGCCTTTCAAATCTCTGCCGCGGTGACGTTCGTTGCGCTGCTCGCAACCTTCGCCTTACCTCGACTCACGGGTCGCGCCAGCGCTCCGGCGCCCGCTGAAGCGAATTAGAACTCATTTTTCTGCACTAGACCCCCGCACCCAAAAGCCCCACTCTTTAGGGCTAGTCTCCTCAATACAAACATCCGAGGGTGTGGAGAGTCATGTCGGAAAGCTCACTGCATCGCCGGACAATCCGCAAATGGGTTGACAACGAAAAAGGGAGATATTAAATGGGGAGAATCCGTCGCCTCGGTACGGTGCTGGGAGCTGGATCATTGGTCCTAGGCACTTTGACGCTGAGTTTGGCCACGACTACGGTGTCGGCATCTGCCGCAACGAAGTTCAAAGCCTGCGTCGTAACTGACACCGGTGGCATCAACGACAAGTCGTTTAACGCTTCGGCGTACGCGGGCTTGAAGGACGCCGCTAAGAAGGACAAGAACATTAAGTACGCGTACCTCTCGTCGACTTCGTCAACGGACTACGCGCCAAACATCAACAAGTTCATCACTCAGAAGTGCGGCATCATCGTGACGGTCGGCTTCCTAATGGACAAGGCCACCGCGACCGCTGCCAACGCGCACCCGAAGCAGAAGTTCGCGATTGTGGACGACGCGCCTACGGTAAAAGCCGGCACGCACGTCGAGTCACTGCAGTACCAGACTGACCAAGCGGGCTTTCTCGGTGGCATTCTTGCCGCGGGCTCGTCAACGACTGGAACAGTCGCGACCTACGGAGGCCTGAACTTCTCCGCGGTCACGCTGTACGAGAACGGTTTCGTCGCTGGAGTTCGCTACTTCGACAAGACCTACAGCAAGTCCGTGAAGGTACTTGGATGGACACCACCAACGACGGCCTGCACCTTGGCCGCCTGTGCTGGTACGGGAACCTTCGTTGGTAACTTCACCGACCAGACTGCTGGAAAGACAATCACCACGAACTTCTTCGCTCAAAACGCGGATGTTGTCTTCCCTGTTGCTGGTTCAGTAGGACTCGGTTCCGTCGCTGCCGCGAAGCTTGCGGGCGCGGGCAAGACCATCATCTGGGTCGACTCGAATGGCTGCGTCTCGGACAAGGCTGACTGCTCACTCTTCCTCGGTACGGTTGCCAAGGGCGTTGAGCCTTCAGTGGAGGCTGCGGTGTTGTCTGCTGCGAAGGGCACCTTCAAGGCTGGCACTTACGTCGGCACGTTGAAGAACAAGGGAACGGCGCTTGAGTACGGCGGCGTCACCGTCTCCGCAGCGTTGAAGGCAGAGATCGCTACGGCGAAAGCTGGCGTCATCGCGGGCACGATTTCGGTGAACCCGAATAGCTACCCAGCTGTTAACTAGTTTCAACTTGCGCTAGCAGGTAGACAATGACCCGGGCCATTTCGGCCCGGGTCATTGTCGTGACTACGATAAGTTTCCATGCGATTAGAGCTCCGAGGTATTACAAAACGCTTCGGCTCCTTCACCGCCAACGATTCCATAAGTCTCATCGTCGAGCCGGGGCAAATTCATTCGCTGCTCGGTGAGAACGGCGCCGGCAAGTCAACACTTATGAATGTTCTCTTCGGGCTGTTGCGACCTGATGAGGGTGAGATTCTCATCGACGGTGTCGTGACACCAATCTCCGACTCGGGCGACGCCGTCCGTCGCGGACTCGGCATGGTTCACCAGCATTTCATGTTGGTGCCCGTCTTCTCCGTAACGGAGAACGTCGTGCTCGGTTTCGAGCCGACCAAATCGTTCAATCGCGTTGACTACGTGAAAGCGACCGAGGACATCCGACGGCTCTCACAGCTGTTCAATCTCGAGGTCGACCCTGACGCCGTCATTGAGAACCTCCCCGTTGGGCTTCAACAACGCGTCGAGATCATCAAGGCGCTCAGCCACGACGCCGAACTCTTGATTCTCGACGAACCAACGGCAGTTCTCACCCCTCAAGAGATTGAATCGCTAATGGAAGTGATGCGCTCGCTCGCCGCCGCGGGCAAGTCAATCCTCTTCATTACGCACAAACTCAAAGAAGTAAAGGCCATCGCCGACGTCATCACCGTCATTCGCCAAGGGCGCGTCGTCGCCACGGCCGAGCCCACGGCTACTGAGTCAGAACTGGCCTCGTTGATGGTCGGGCGCGACGTCAAACTCACGGTCGAGAAATCGCCGTACAATCCCGGCGACGAAGTCCTTCAAATTCGCGACCTCGTCGTGCTCGATGACCGCGGCCTCGTTGCAGTGAACGGCGTGTCGCTCGACGTGCGCGCCGGCGAGGTTTTGGCGCTCGCGGGCGTGCAGGGCAACGGACAGACAGAGTTCGTCGAGGCGCTCGTTGGTATG
>DATCBX010000226.1:0-4691 GCA_036511635.1 Acidimicrobiales bacterium
AGATAGCAATCGTCGTTCGTCTGCGACCCTGGCGCTCGTGGCATTCAACGCTTGTAATAACTGGCGCGACGGCCTACGTCTTTGTCCTTTGTGTGTTGCCCACGTTTTTCTGGGGCTGGCCCGGCGGCGTCTACGGCGCTGGAGTTGTCATGGTGATAAGTCGGATACCTCAAATCGTCGAACTTATTCGCGACCCCGACGTCACTGGAGTGTCGGTAAAAATGTGGGTCATGGTGGGCGCCAGTGGTATGTGTTGGGTGATCTACTACGAGAACGCTCGCCTTTGGGCAGCACTCGCCTCAACGGCCTGTGCCTGTGCGGCGAGCCTCACGAATGCTTTTCTTGCGGCGTGGCGTCAGCGTCGATCCCGGTTGCAATCAGTTCCTATGCGGGTTGCTTTTACTTCTTCGTGATCGGCGTGTGAAGTCAATGGCTCAGGTTCAACTGTTGCTCGCAATTAAAAGCAGTGGCTTCGCTGCGTTCGGCGGTGGTGCCCGTGATTGACATTCAAAAGTGCGTGCACTACGTACAAGGCTCCTTCGCAGTTCGTACCAATGGTGACAATGGTTTAACGAGGTAGCTTGTAAATCTTCTTCACTTCAACGATCTTGCGTGAGTATCGTTTCAGTTTCTCGCTATGTTGATTTGGAGAAAGTACGTGACGTTTCGACTTCGTAGAAGGATTAAACAGTGGCCACCGTCTTCGAGAGTGAAATCCTCTCCCAAAGCAGTCTTCTCAGTGAGAGAAGTGAGGCTGGACAACGTGCGGCGGATCGAGCGGCATCGCTGTATGACTCTTCAATCACGCACTTGGTCGTCGTTGCTCGAGGCTCATCGGACTGCGCGGCGACGTACTTGCAATATTTGGTCGGCCAAGAAATTGGACTTTTGACAGCGTTGGCGACGCCGTCGCTCTACGTTGCACCGCACAGAATCAATTTGGCGGGTGCGATGGTTGTGGCGATCTCTCAGTCGGGACGCTCTCCCGACATCGTTGAGGTCGTGAAGGCCGCCAAGGTGCAAGGTCGTCCGACGGTGGCGATTACGAACGACGTCGATTCAGCCCTCGCTCGCGAGGCCGACGAAGTGATTGCGTTGATGGTCGGTCCGGAGATTTCGCTCGCCGCCACCAAGACGTTGCTCGCCTCACTTCAAGCAGGTGAGCAGTTGGTGCGAGCGATGTCGGACGTGCCGATACTTTCCGAGGAGGATCGCCTGCCCGAGTTGATCGCCGCGACTACTGCGTGGGCCCTCGATTCAATCGGTTCACTTTTGACCGATATGCCTTTTGAAGGTCTCACTGTCGTTGGTCGCGGACTAGGTCTCAGTGCGGCCGAAGAGTGCGCACTTAAGATTCGTGAAGTTTCGGGAATACGAGCGGAGGCGTACGCCGCGCCGGATCTACTGCATGGTCCGATCGGAGCCGAAGGGAGCGGTTCCTCAATGTGGCTCGTCCTCAGCGAGGAGATCGATGACGAAACCGCTGCAGACCTGTTGGCTCGAGCCAAGCGCTCGGGTTTGGCCACAATCGTGTCGCGTCTTCAATCACGTAAGGCGACGCAGGCGGACATCGAGTTTGTCATTCCCGCCACGTGCCCGAATTGGATGACACCCTTCCTCACCATTGTCACCGGTCAGGTGCTGGCGCTGCGCCTGGGAGAGTTACGGCAACGACCGATCGATGAGCCGCCTGGGCTTCAAAAAATAACCCTCACGAATTAGGAGATGATTGAATCTCGACTTCACTCTCACCGACGAAGCGTCGAGTGAGCGTGAGTTCGCTGTTCACCACGAAGAAGTCTGATCGGGTACCGGGACGAAGATCAATTTCCTTTTGAGCGTTCAACAGGCGAGCCGGACGCCACGTGACGGCGTTGAGCGAGTCGATACGTGGTATGCCAAGGCCGCCAAGTCGCGTTAGACCGTCGCGCAATTTGCCAATGCTTCCAGCGATGGTTCCGTCTGCTCGACGAGCGACACCATCCTTAATCATGACAGTTACTTCACCGAGCTTTACCGTTGTCTCATGGTGTCCCGAGGCGGCAATCATGTCGCTGACTAACAAGCAGCGATTCGCGGCGGCGGCGAAGGCGAGTTTGATGAGATCGTCAGCGACGTGAACGCCGTCGGCGATGAGTTGAATTGCAACCCCTCGTCGCGCCAACGCAGCTCCCGCGAGTCCCGGTGCTCGAGCCGACATGGGTTCCATGGCGTTGAAGAGGTGCGTGACGGCACAAGCACCGGCGTCAAAGCCACGCTCAGCTTCTGAGGCATTCGCGGCACTGTGACCGAGTGAGACTGCAATGCCTTGTTGAACGCAGCGCTCGATGACTTCGAGTGCACCAGGAAGTTCGGGCGCGATCGTCAACATAGAAACTTGACCGCTTTCGAGGAGTTTCTCGAGGAGTCGATAGTCCGGGGCGCGAAGATGGTTCACCGGGTGAGTGCCAGCACGCTGGGGAGAAAGAAATGGCCCCTCGAGATGGGTACCAAGAATCGTCGAGCCACCGCTCTTAGATTTGCGCGCCTCTTCGAGTTGTTGCGCCGCGCGATTGAGTTGATCCAGGTCGGACGTTATGAGCGTGGGCTGATACGCCACGACACCATCGAGCAAGAGTCGCTTGCCCATTTCGAGAATTTCGTCGGCGTCAGCGTTCAAGATGTCGACGCCTCCAAATCCATTGATTTGTGCGTCGACGAAGCCAGGGACCACGATGCCCGAGCCCGGGTTCGATAGTCCGATGGCTTTAATCTCGCCGCCGCGAATCGCCACGTCACCGGGAACGAGTTCACCATTTACGAGGGTCGCGCTTACACCCAGTCGGGTCCACTTCATCGCATGAAATCGTTGGGGCTGGGACTCCTCGGCGTTTGATCGGATCGCTTCGAGTGTTTGGCGAAGACGTCCGTCGTGTGAGGAGATCTGCTCCAGCGCGACGCTGACACTGATGTCTCCGACGAGCATGGCCGTCGCGACCTTTGGTTTCCAACCACTTGTCTTTAACGCCACGAGAGACTCCTCAAGCGGTGCTCCAGAAATCTCCGAGACGATGCGAAGGGCGCGATCTCTAAGTTTCTCGTTTGTGGGTCTCACGTCAATCATTAAATTCCCGTACGTTTTCCCAAGCCGCACCATTGCCGCGGTCGAAATGATATTGAGGATGATCTTCTGCGCCGTTCCCGAGTTCATTCGAGTGGATCCGGCAATTAATTCCGGACCAACCACGGCCTCAATGGCGATGTCCGCCATTTCTGCGAGCGGCGTTTCAGAGTTGCACACCACCGCGACGCTGAGGGCGCCGATGCGCGACGCAACTTCGAGGGCTCCGATCACGTAGGGAGTTCGACCGCTCGCCGAAATACCGACGACGCAGTCATTCTCGGACACGCCGAGACCGTTGAGTGCGTCGGCGCCTGCGACACTGTCGTCCTCAGCGTTTTCGATTGGTGTCTCGAACGCATTCGTGCCACCGGCCAAGACGCCGACAACTTGTCCTTCGTCAATATTGAACGTGGGACCAGTTTCCGCGGCGTCCAACATACCGAGGCGACCCGCCGTACCCGCACCCACGTAGATCAAGCGGCCACCTCGCTCAAGGCGTTCAACAATCGCGTCTACGGCGTGACCAATTGCCGGTTTCGACTCCGCGATGGCGTCGGGAACCTTCTGAATATCTGAACACATCAAGTCAATGAGATCGTTGATTGTTAGTTGGTCGAGATTCGCTAGCTCCGGTCGAATCTGTTCAGTTTCGAGAGAATGAAGGATTGAACGGTCGTCGAGGTGTTTCATTTTCGGTACCTTGCAATTGCGCCGTGTAGTGCGGCACGGAATTGTGCCTGACGATCCATCTGACGTGTCGGGTGAATCGCGTTTGTGAGAAGTACGACGCCCAGGTCCGCCGCCGGTGATACGAGAAGTGAAGTTCCGGTAAATCCGGTATGCCAAAAAGTTCCTTCGGGCCAGTTTCCCCAGTCCGAGGGGTTGAGTCGCCAACCCAATCCACGTTCCTCAGGTGCTGAACCCTCTCGAGATTCTGTCATGAGGCGAATCGTGGACGCCTTCAGGATCGGATGCTCAGCGGGAGCGAGAAATGAGCGAACGAAACGGCCCATATCACCGACGGGGGCGAAGAGACCTGCGTGTCCAGCGACGCCACCCATGGCCCACGCGTTGCCGTCGTGAACTTCTCCCCACACGAGTCCCGGTTGCAGGCGTTGGTCACCGTCAAGTTCAGTGGCCGCCATTTGTTGGCGATCGCTCGACCGTGGCTGAAAATTTGTGTCGCGCATCTTCAGCGGTTTAGCTATTTCGCGAGCAAAGAGTTGCTCTAGCGAGTGACCCGACGTGGCTTCTAGTGCCCAGCCGAGCAACATGAAGTTGAGATCGCTGTAGAGAACGTCACCAGGCTTTGAACCAGTGCGCGACTCTTCGTAGACAGCGTTTTTCATGGCCTTTGGACCTCGATGGTTAAGAAAAAACGGTCGATGCGCGATCAAACCCGACGTGTGAGTAAGTAGTTGATGAACCGTGATGTCATCTCTAGGAAAGTCCGGCAAGATCGATGAAATTTTCTGGTCAAGGGTCCATCGGTTGTCTTGGATGAAGGTAAGGACCAACGTAGTTGTTGAAACTACTTTCGTAAGTGACGCCAGATCGTATCGACTCGATCTCCTCGTTCTCGTGAAAT
>DATCBX010000227.1:0-3499 GCA_036511635.1 Acidimicrobiales bacterium
CCGAACTGAAGGCCATCAACGTACTTACGAACATCATTGAAGCTGCTCCCTACACAACACTGCCCAATGGCGGATACGCACAGACCGGGACTCTCGAGTCACTCGTCCAGGCGGAGTTGCCAGTCATCAACAGCCTGAGCGGTACGACCACGCACCTCACCAACGTGAAGGGCACGTATTCCATCGCCATGACCATGTCGGGCTCGAGCGTGACCGGCGGATCGATTGGCATCACCGCACCCAACGGCGCGAACGGAAATCAAACCGTCACGCTGAACGCTACGGTGGCCCACGCCAGTGCCGACATCGTCGCACCAACCAACGTCACGGTCATTTCAGCGTCGTTTTTGAAGAGCCTCCTCGCCGGAGTGAGCACGAGTGGCGCCTAAACAGCCGTCCTAAAAACGCGTGCGGCGCAATACCTCGACGCGAAAGACCGCCCTGCTCGTGATGTTCTTAGTCTCGACTAGCGAGTTGCGCGAGACCCTCACCCGAAAGATCCCAGTGAGCACCTTTTCGCCCGGCCATTGACAACAGCAGCGCGACCATCGGACCGGAGACTTCGGGTCCATCGCCGTTGGTCCACTCGGTGTCCGTGGCTCTAAGGCGCAGTCCCGCGATTCGCCGTTTGGCGCCGATAAGGATGTTTGAGTTCTTCCAGTTGTCCGCTACCGCGACAAGGGCCGCGACCGGCACGTGGTGGGTCAGCCCGAGCGGTCGGCGAATGTCTTCCCCGTGGACCACGATCTCACCCAACATTGCCATCACTGGGGCGGGCGGATGATTCGTCGTCGTGGTTCGAGCTTCGAGTCGACGAATCAACTCAGTGGGACCAGCGGCGCCGATGCGTTTTGCGTCCTTGTCGGCGAACACGTCAAAGTTGAATCGAGCCAGCGCCATGTCCTTGAAAAAGTTAGGAGCGTTCTGTTCTGCCGCGGCGACGATATGACCCGCAACCTCTTGCACGGGCCAACCTACACACCATGACGGAGAAGCCCACTGCTCAGGTGTCAGACCTTTCCAGGTGTCGGCCATTTGGGCACGCTCAGTGTGGATGAACTTCCAGATATCGTTGGATTTCATGACTGAATTCCTCTCCTGCGCTCAATTCGAGTAACTATAACGACGCGTCGCGCGGCCTGCTCGTGGAGATTTCCAGGCGTTTCGACGCGACTCACGACGTTCCCGAATTACAAGCTGACAGAACAAAACTTCGCTCGGCCCACATGTTCTGTGAGCCGAGCGAAGGTGCAAGACCTGTCGTATAACTGAGGGCTTACGCGTTAACTAGTTCCCTCTCAATTTCTTGATGTAGAGCTAACTCTTTATCCCCGGGGGTACGACGAGCGTGCCAGAATCCAAGACCTACCAAGAGCGCCATGAGGGCGGCCAACACAAAGGCCGCGATTGCGCCCCAGAGAGCGATCATTCCGAACTGTGAGAAGGCGTAGGCCTCGAGCAACAGTCCACGAAGAGTCGTTCCTTGAAACGTCGTTTGCACTTCCGCGGCGAGAGCCGTGTTCGATGGGTTAGCTCGTGAGGCCGCACTGACCTTCGAGTACACACCGCCATACGGCATCTCTGAAAGGTGTACTGCGATGAAGTGGTCAGCGTACGCTTCGGCCTGCGCGCCAGTCGTCAGCGGTAGTCCCGCGTACTGCGCTATGTAGGGAATCATTGCTGGCGTGACTTCGGTACCAGCCTTTGCTTGCGCGAATTGCGCCTTGGTTGGGAACACGATGTCCTGCTTGGCCAACTGATTGTGCACGTTCGACGTAGTGAATCCATAACCCCACGTCAAGAGACCACCGGCGACTAGCAAGACCACCACGAGGACGAGTCCAACTGCGCTGGCAAGTACGTCGAATATTTTACGTTGCATACATTTCTCCATTGACTAGATCTACCCTCACAGTGTCGACGACAAACAGGTCCTCGTAGTAGGGGCGAAGGTCACGACTAATGAGGACTTTTGTCCCTATCAAACGTCACGTTACGAAGCGCATACTGGACTCATGTTCACGAAGTCCCACGAATTCACGGTCGTCAAACTCCACGAGGCAACAGCGCCTGACTTCTGTTTTGACTACATTGCACGCGGCCAGCACGTTGAAGACCATCTTCACGTGGTGACGGGTGAGCGCAGCAGCGATGACGAGTACGAATCAGTGCCGTCGCCGAACGTTCAACGCGATTCGATTTAGTCCCCATTTACCGTAAAAGAAAGAGGTACGCCATGAAAGCACTCGTCTACCAAGGACCAGGATCCAAGTCGTGGGAGGAAGTCCCGAATCCCGTGCTGCTCGCCGATACTGACGCCATTGTTCGAGTATCCGTCACCACTATCTGTGGCACTGACTTGCACATTTTGAAGGGCGACACGCCAGAAGTGACTGCTGGTCGCATCCTCGGCCACGAAGCAGTGGGCACCGTGGAACAAGTGGGTACCGGAGTAAAGAACCTTTCGATTGGCGATCGCGTGCTGGTGTCGTGCATCACGTCGTGTGGAACGTGTCGTTTCTGTCGCGAGGGTCGTTACGGCCAATGCGTAGGCGGTGGTGGTTGGATTCTGGGCCACAACATCGACGGAACCCAAGCTGAACTCGTGCGTGTTCCCTTCGCTGACACGTCCACGTACCTCGTACCAAAGGGCGCCACTGACGAAGAGATTCTCATGCTGGCTGACATCTTGCCCACGGCGTACGAAGTTGGCGTGCTCAACGGACAAGTGCAACCCGGCGACACCGTGGCCATCGTGGGCGCCGGTCCGATTGGCCTTTCGGCGATCACCGGAGCGAAGTTATTTTCGCCAAGTCACATCATCGCGATTGACCTCGCCGACATTCGCCTCGAAGCAGCCAAGCGATTTGGCGCCGACCTGACGTTCAACAACACCTCCGCGGACGCCGTTGAATACGTGAAGAGCCTCACTGGCGGTCTCGGCGTCGACGTCGCAATCGAAGCGGTTGGCGTGCCCGCGACGTTCGAACTGTGCGCGGCACTCGTTCGCCCTGGCGGACGCGTTGCCAACATTGGCGTGCACGGCAAGCCCGCTACGTTGCACCTCGAATCACTCTGGACGCGCGACGTGACGATCACGACGGGACTCGTCGACACCTATTCGACGCCCACGCTGCTCAAGCTCGTCACTACGCGCCAGATCGACGCGGCCGCCTTCGCTACTCATCACTTCGCCCTTGACGACATCGTCACGGCCTACGACGTGTTTTCGCGCGCGGGTGACACTGGCGCACGAAAGGTCATTCTCACGAAGTGACGTGAGCGACCACAGTTCAATGACGCCAAGAAGAGGGGGAGGCGGATCGATGTACGTTAGGTTGCTTGCAGCCTCCCTAGAAGACTGGACCGATGAGCTCACCATTGAGGAGCTCATCGATCACGTGCTCGCGTGCCGTCACGAGATGCTCGAAACCCTCTCTGGTCAACGCGACACTGTCTACGGTCTCCTCGGCGCCGAGGTTGCCTACGACAGGGCGTT
>DATCBX010000228.1:0-3806 GCA_036511635.1 Acidimicrobiales bacterium
TGTCGGCGAGAACGGCGCTGACCGTCGCCATGTACTCCTCGTAGGGCGCGCCACCCTTCACCGCGAGTTCGAACTCTTCGAGGTTTTCTGGCCCCATTCCCTCGGTCCAGTCGAAGTCACCGACGTAGGGCGCGACGCTCGCGAGCGAAACCACGCGCCGACACCTTGTCGCGTCAAGTGCGCCGCAGGCGAGCGCGTGCGGTCCTCCGCCCGACCAGCCAATAGTTGCGTAGGAACCACGTCGAAAATGGTCCAACGTGGCGCGTGCGTCGTCAACGACCGAAGCGATAGTGCGGCCTTCGAGGCGCGTCGAGGCGCCGTATCCCGGTCGTGAAGTGGTCACGAAGAAAAAGTTCCCAAGTTCAAGGAGTGGTTCGAGAGCCTGAAACGTCTTGTACGAACCGGGCGTGCCGTGATGAAACAGCACGGTCTGTCCCGACGGATCACCCATCGTCGCGACCTCTAGTGAGCGTCCGTCAATGAGCTCAATGATCTGCACGTGAATCGCCATACGCCTCCGGTCTCTTCAACCCCTTCACCCTAGGCTTCGCCCGTCGGCTTAGGTAGTTGCTCGTGAGAACCTAGCTCGACGCTTGACTACTTCGTCACGCTCAACGTCACGCCCGTATTCAGAAGCTCCACCCAGGTTTGGCCAGGCGTCAGCGTGATGGTCGCACCCGCCGCTGTCTTGTACTGAACAACGTCGGACATCGAGGCTCCCCTCGACCACGTTCCCTGGATCTCTTTGCCGCCGCTAAAAATCGTCGCTGGTCCTGAACCTTGGAGATTGGCGTAGGAGTTCTCGGTGCCGATGCCGTTCACGTAGTTCACGGACATGACGACGACGTTCTTTGGCGACTCGCGCACGCCCGTTCCCGTGACGTCAGCTTTTCCAAAAAGCGTGCGGTCCCACGACTGCGACGTCGCGTCCCAGGTCCACGTGACGGGGTAGATACTTGGAAACGGCACGACGAAGCTCGCTACCTTCGTGCCCGTGGGCTTAGTGGTCGCCGGGCGGTAACGAAAGAGGGCGGGCGGCGGCGTGGGCGTGCCCTTAAAGGCGAAGAGCGATGACGCCACCGCGAAGAGGTTGTGGGGCGCGTAGAGAGCGTTGTCGCGATACATCGCGGTTCCGGCGGAACTCTCATCGACCAACTTCACCGGAGCGGTCGAAATGCTCGTGATCGCGTAGGGCGCGCCTCCGGAAAAAGCGAAGATGCCTCCGAGGGGAAACACCACTTGGGTGTCGGTGGGACGAACTGAGCGCACCGGGCCGACCTTCGCGGGGGCCTGAGAGTTAAAGACCGCGGCGAGTCGCGTGATGCCACCGTTGACGATCTCTTCGTAGACAACGTCAGCTTGGTCAATGCCCCACTGCGGCAGCGCCTCTGGCGTGTTCTCGATCTTGACCGTGAGCGCGGGACGATGCAGCGCCGTACCCGTTGGGTCTGTTATTCCCGTCAGAGGAGCATCGGGGTAGACCGGGGCGGGCTTGGTCGTCGTGGTAGTTGCCGTGGTTGCCTTCGTCTTGGAAAAGATGCCAATTCCGAGGCCGATGACGACGAGGGCGGCCAGGAGATACAGATATTTACGCATTGTTCGATTTTAGTAAGTACTGCGTATTATCCTCGCGCCGCGTACGTTTCGTCAGTAAGAAGTTTGTAAATAACCGTGTGCGGCAACTGGGTTTCGGGGCTTAAGTGCTCGGATCCCTCGACTGCGCTCCAACCAGTAGCCAGATAGAAACCAAGCGCCGTGTCGCGGGCGTTCGCCCATAGTTGCTCGACCCCGCGCTCACGAAGCATCTCACCCGCGGCGGCCAAGACAATCGCGCCGTAACCCTTACCTTGTGCGTCAAAATCAGTCGCCATGTAACGCAGTTGGTACGTCACAAGACGTTCGTTCATCGGTGGGGCCGAGGGGAAGAACGACGAACTGACGATGAGTCGACCGTCGAGAAAGCCCGCGACGTGCAGTGACGTCGCTTCATCGTCGCGAGGATCGATGACTGATTTGTTGGGATCGTTGCCGCGAAGTATTCGTCGTCGGATCTCATGGAGGCTGGTCGCCGCGACGCTGCTGACGTGAAACTCAGGATTCGACAAGTGACCTCTTCATAGTTGTAAGAACGACCCCTTTGTCTCGAGGCATGACGAACGTGTCGCCCGTCGGCACAAAGCCCAATTTTTCGTAGAAAGCTCTCGCTCGAGCCACGGTGGAACCTACGTGCAAGAAGAGTTCATCGGCGCCTTCGCTTCGTGCCCACTCCTGGACGGAGCGAACCAGCACTTGGGCGGTGCCCGTGCCACGATCTATAGGCGTGACGTACATGCCGTACATCCAGTGCGTTCCAGGGTGAGCGTCGTTGTAACCGCCCGAGATCATGCCCACGACCACCCCATCGCGCTCTGCGAGAAAGTAGCAACGCTGTTGAGCGAACGTGCGCCACTCGTTCGCTGAAAAAAGCAGGGTCTCGTTGTACGTTGAGCCGAATGCTTCGGGGGTATCACGCAGCGCTTCAAGGCGGATAGCGCGAAGCGCTGACCAGTCGTCGCCACTGGTTCGTCGAACTATCACTGTTGACTCGCTCATCGACTACTGCGTCGACGGCGCGAAAGAATCTTCACGTTCCTATTATCCCACGCGACGCCAAGGCCTCATTCTGCGACTATCTCGCCGTTCGTGTCCAACGTCGCCGCCAGCGCGCGGTGAGGCAAACGGGCGCTGTAGATGGAATAACCATCAATTTGTCGAACTAAAAACGTGGCGATAACGGTCGCGACGAGCATCGGGGTCATGATCGAAAAGCCTCCGTGCGTGAGTTCCAACACCAACACCAAACCGGCCAACGGCGCTTGCATTGTCGCGCCAATCATGGCCGCCGCGCCAACGAGAGCGAACGCACCGAGAGGCGTGCCGGGCCACACGTGAAGCCACAGCGTGCCCAAGAATCCTCCCAACACGGCGCCAGTGCTGAGAAACGGCGTGAAAAGACCACCCGCCGCGCCGCCACCCAGGGTGAGCGCCGTCACGAATGGTTTCAGCGCAAAGAGCGCGAAGAGCAGACCAACGCTGCCCGCACCGAGGAAGGCCTCATGTGCCATGTCCTTGCCGTTGCCAAAGAGTTCTGGATACCAGAGGCCCAGAACGCCCACCACTAAAAACGCGAGCGGCATTGCCCAAAAAATGTGCGTGCCCTTGGCACGATGATGCGAAACCCAGCCAATGAGACGCACATAAAAGACAGAAAGTAGGCCAATGATGACGCCGGCTACCAGCGACCAGACCATTAATGAGCCACTGAAGCGGTAGTTCGGAATGTCCGGATAGGTGGCGCCGCTCGGCAAGTAGATCCACGCCACCACGGTCGCGATGAGCGACGTCGCGAGAGCCGGGAAAACGACCGGCAGAGCAAAGCTTCCATAGAGCACCTCGGCAGTGAAGATCGCGCCGCCGAGGGGAACGTTGTAAACCGCGGCGAGTCCAGCGCCGCCCCCACAGGCAACCAGCAGTCGTTTCTGAGCTGAGGTCAAATGAAACCAACCTGCGACAACACTGCCCGACGCGCCGCCCATCAACTTCGGCGCGGCTTCACGACCAATCGAGGCTCCCAAACCAATCACGATCTCAGAAACGACGGAGGTGAGGAGACTTCGCCGTGGTGAAAGATCGCCACTTCCCGACCACACGGCTTCGTCGATCTCGGACGTTTCATTCTTTAGATAGCGACGAATGAGGTACCACGAGATCGCACCAAAGACGCCCGCCACCAACAAGGATCCAATTCTTCGTAGTCCCGACACCGC
>DATCBX010000229.1:0-7609 GCA_036511635.1 Acidimicrobiales bacterium
CAATCCTCGTACTCTCGGGCTTTGCAAAACGAGACGAGATTGACCGATTCTCCTATCAGCCCTCGCGCGTCGTTGACTCTATCGCTGACTTGATTGACGGACTTTAGAGCTGGCGCTATTTCTCGGCGAGAGTTCGTCGAACGGCGAATCCCCTTCGAAGGATTTACATACCTGTTTGTTGAAGTGCCGCAAGAAACGATTCTGCCCAGTCGTAAACGTCGCGACGAAGAGTCTTACGCCGCATTCGCAGCATTCGATCTCTCGTCTCTTTGGGCCCCGCGTTCATCGCCAGACGAATCGCTTCCTTAATACCCTCGAGGTCGTGAGGATTTACCATGAATGCCCCGCGCAACTCAGCAGCCGCGCCAGCAAACTCACTCAAGACGAGTTTGCCAGTGAGGTCAGTGCGACACATTACGTACTCCTTGGCCACTAAGTTCATGCCGTCTCTAAAGGGCGTCACGATCATGATGTCAGCGGCAAGATAGAGCGCAACGAGTTCATCAAAGGGCAGATTCTGGTGAAGATAGTGAATTACGGGCTTTCCTAAGAGCCCGTGTTCGCCATTCATTTCGCTCACCACTTGCTCGAGATGGTGACGTTCTCTTTCGTAGTGAGCGTCCGTCTCTCTACTGGGCACCGCTACCTGAACCATGACGTGCTTATCGGGACTGAGCGATCCATCTTCGAAGAGTTCCGATACTGCTTTGATCCTCTGTTGAATGCCCTTCGTGTAGTCGAGACGATCAACCCCGAGAAGCACTAACTCAGGGTCACCAAGGTCTTTTCTCACCTCAACCGCTCGAGCTCGAATGGCCGGATCGAGGGCAAGTTTCACGATCTGCTCAGAGTCGACCGAGATAGGAAAAGCGCCCACGCGTATGGAGCGTCCATTGAGATCAAGTAACGAGTCGGTGCCAGTTGCAGCAGATTGACGACGGGCCATGCGCGAGAAGTTCGAGGCAGCTTGGGGAACTTGGAATCCAATAAGGTCAGCGCCGAGCAGTCCCGTGAGTATCTCGCGACGCCACGGTAACTGCATAAAAAGTTCGATTGGTGGAAAGGGAATATGAAGAAAAAACCCGATTCTCACGTCGGGACGAAGATCTCGCAACATCTGTGGAACGAGTTGCAACTGATAGTCGTGGATCCACACGGTACCGCCAGGAGCCACCGACTCAGCGGCCGCAACGGCGTAACGCATGTTGATCGTCTTATAGGTTTGCCACCAGTAGCGGTGAAACGTAGGGGCACGAATTGCGTCGTGGTAGAGCGGCCACAACGTCGCGTTGGAAAACCCTAGATAGAAGTCGTCATACTCTTCACGACTGATGTCGACGGATTTAAGTCGAATTCCCTCATACGTAAGCGGTGCGCTTTGATGCTCGGAAGATCCCGACCAACCAATCCATAGTCCGTTGCGGTTTTGCAATACCGAGGTGAGCGCCGAGACGAGGCCGCCGGGACTGGGACGCCAGCCATCCGTACCGCGCGTAGTCGTGTGTTGAACAGGAAGTCGATTGGCAATAACGACCAAGTCCGCTAGAGCGGTGTCACGTTTTGATTCCCGCCTCTCAACATCGACGAGTTCAATTTGCTTATTGGCTTGCTTCACCATGTTCGTTACCTGATCACAAGCCTAATGGACTCGCTAATCGTCGTGAGTGCCTTGTAACGATGAGAGAAGGATGTCACCTTCACCTCATCACGACATCGTAGTAGGGCGTTCGTCCTTGCCGGCTGCGTTCCACCAACTCGGCGATCCAGCCGGGCCAATCATGGTCTCGGTAGTTCGCTGGTCCGCTTCGATGACGTGCAACACCGCGTTGATTAACGAAAGATGGGTAAGCGCTTGGGGGAAGTTCCCGAGGTGACGAGCGGTCTTCGGGTCAAGCTCTTCAGCAAAAAGTCCGAGCGTGCTCGCGGCACCAACCAGCTTCTCACACTGCGTTCTCGCTCGATCAAGCTCGCCGATTTCTACGAGCGCCGACACGAGCCAAAACGAACAGACCGTAAAGGTCCCCTCAGATTCGCCATCGATGCCGTCGTCGGTTGTCTGCGTTCGGTATCGATACACGAAAGGACCGTCACTCAGATCTTCGGCGATGGCCATGACCGTGGCACGGATGCGCTCATCTTGTGGAGAAAGAAATCCCATGAGCGGTAACAACAACAACGAAGCGTCGAGTTGGTCTGAACCGTACGATTGGACAAAGCCGCCGTAGTCGCCGATCGCGTTCGCGCAGATGTCAGCGTGAATTTCCTTCGCGGCACTCCACCAAAGATCAGCGCGAGCCTTCTCCCCACGTAGTGCGGCGAGGCGTGCGCCCCTGTCCGCGGCGACCCAGCACATGACTTTGGAAAACGTGAAGTGTTGAGGCTCGCCTCGAACTTCCCAAATACCTCGATCAGGAAGCTTCCAACACTGCAGTGCTGTCTCAACTGCTTGGACCACTATGCGCCACGACCGCTCACTGAGTGAGTCTCTCGAGCGCGTGTGTTCGAAAACGCAGTCCACGATTGCCCCAAGAATGTCGAACTGGATTTGGTTATAGGCCGCGTTACCCACGCGAACGGGACGACTTCCTCCATAACCCGAGAGGTGATCGAGCTCTAACTCTTTGATGGCGTCGTCTCCATCGACTGGGTACAACACTTGCAGCGTGGCGCGCATTCCCTTCGTCCCCGACATCACGCCGCCGGGCGTCTCCAAGACGTCGCCAAGAAAAGCCAAAAAATCATCGGCTTCAGTATCGAAACCCAGGGCGTGCAAGGCTCGAAGTGTAAAGGCTGCGTCGCGAACCCAGGTGTAGCGGTAGTCCCAGTTACGACTGCCGCCGAGATTCTCCGGCAGTGACGTCGTGGGTGCCGCGAGCAACGCTCCCGTTGGTGCGTACGTGAGACCTTTTAGTGTGAGCGCGCTTCGCTGAAGAAACTCGCGCCAGGGGTGATCGGGAAATCGGCCACCGTCGATCCAGTCTCGCCAGAAGCGACTGGTCTCAGCGCGACACGTATCGACCTCGGCCCTTGATGAAGGTCCGGGCGTGTCGGTCCAACTCAACACCACGAACGAAGTCTCGCCTTCGGTGAGACGGTGTCGCGCGCGGACCGCCCTTCCCTCAATACCGAACCTCATATCGCCCGTCAACGTAAGACGTGGAAATCCCTGGTTGTTCGTCGAAACCTTGTCGTACGCCGAACCTTCGTACTCCCATTCAGCGTCCACTTGTCCGTAGTCGAACGAAGGCTCGCAATTGAGCAAAATATCCACGCTGCCATGAAGACACGTGGCAGTTCTCACGAGCACGTGCCTCGCGTCAAAGTCTCCTGGAGTTCGTCGGTGATGATCCGAACGCTCGTTTGAGCGGTACCACGGCGCAACAGCGAGGAAGTCGTTGACGATTAACCATCCACTACGGGTCTGCCACGTTGTGGCGAGGACCATCGTTCCCGGGACGTACTGACGGTGAGCTGGGACTGCACTGTCAACGGGTGCTAAACGAAATGATCCGGCCGCACGATCGAGGATCGTGCCAAAGATGCTCGGATCGTGAGGCTTAGGAATGCAGAACCATTCAATGGCCCCCGTAGGCGCAACGAGTGCACTGTTTTCACAGTCCGACAGGAAGGCGTAGTCGGCGATTGGGGGGAAAAGAGTCTCAAGCGTGTCCGGGCTGGGCATGCTCTGAAAACCCGACTCGCCGATGCGAGTGGGCGTAGAGGTATAGGGCTGGGTTCCGCGAGGCCAGTGGCCAATTTGGTCGTCCAAAGCCCTTGGAGGACGGTGCGATGCTTTTGTCAAGGGCCCACCTTTCCGATAACCACGGCAGATCAGCGGCAAGCTACCTAACTGTCCTCAACGCCGCTTAGACGTTTGAATCATTTTAGTTGCGAATCGACGAGATTGTTGAGCGGAAAGCAATATAGACGCGCAATCGTCATACCCCGGAGCCTAAATGCTAGACACTCCCTACACCGGCACCTTTCGCGCAAAAGAGGAACTCGTTGCTGTGAACATGCTGGCGAATGAACTACGACGCAATGATCGATGCCTTCTACCTACTCTTTACGTGCCCCCGGACGGATTGGCACAACGTGTCGATGCAGCCATTATTCGGACCATCAAACCATCGAGGCGAATAACTCAAGACGCTCATACGCGCCACAAGTTCGAGGGCTCCGCCTCCACCCAACAAATCTGGTCACGTCCTTGATCTTCGGGAAAGCTCCGTCGCGATCCGAAATGAAATCATGGAGATTTCCATTGAGAGTTCGTTGCTTCCTCTAGAGCGACAAGCGCGAGGCGTTCGTAATCGTAAAAGTCGACGTCAGCGTCGGCTTCATTCATATCTTCAAAATTAGGTTGGGCACTCATCACGATGAGCCGACGAGAATCGAAGATTGCAGCTTGATCGTCGATGTCGGTCGCGGCAGCGGCTAACGACGGAATATCTGCGTCGTCGGTCATCTCTGCGATAACGACGCAAAAGGATGGACCGGCGTCGGCGCCTTCAGCGATAAAACTCAAACAGCCCGTCGTTGGTAAATAGGAACCGGGTACCGAGAGAGAAAAGGTTGTCGCGGCCAACTGGTCTTGACCAATTGGTCCAACAACGAGTCGACCTGATGAGTCCAGCGAGTCGGCCAAATTGACGGCAACTTGAGCCAAATTCGTCGTTGGTTGATAGTCAATATCATTGACCGCTAATCGCCGATTACCCAGCCAGCCAGCCTTGGCAAAAAAATTAAAGACGAGCAACTCCAAAAATCCAGTGCCGTACGTCGTCGTCACCTCGCTCAGTTGGCACTGGAACAATGAGTCGACACGACTCATTGATTCGATGGCGGCATCACCACGCTTGATTGCGTCCGAGCTGGCAAGTTCTGCGAATCGATCTCTCAACGACTCGATGTCGAGCGCGAGCGAACGAGCGACGAAGAGCGTTCCTTTGAACCATGAGTCCCACGGTACGTCGTCGATTCGTGGCAAAAGTGCGTAACAGTCCATCGCTTCACTGATGAGACTCAACGAGGCGTTTCGACGCGCCTGAAGTGTGCGCCGCATCGCGAAGAGTCGCAACGTATTGGACCCTGCTTCGCTGAGTTCACGTCGAAAATCCTCACACCCTTCCGCACCTTGACTAGTCACGGATCTAACGATCGCGCCAATCGTCTCGTCAGCGGGATCGGAACGAAACCGGACGAAATCACCGGACTTCGTCGCGTACAAGAGAGCACCGAGTTGCTCTGTTGATTCACTCATCGAATTGGTTTCCCATCAGCATCTCAACCTCCAGGTCGATCATGTCCACCGACATCTAATTTCTCAATTATCAAAAAATGAGCTTTAGGTACGCCTTGACGATCTGCTTTGCGATAAGTGCGTAGCCAGCGTCAGTTGGATGAACGTTATTTTGACTGCACATCCACGTAAGTGTGCATACCTGGGCAACCGCGTACGGAATCTGCCCGTACGTTGAGTAATTTACTAAGCGGGTGAAAGGTGCGTAGGCACCGGTCAAGGTGGTGATGTCGACAAACGTCACCTTCGACGGGGAGTAACCCGCAATGAGAGCCGGGGTTACGATCAACTTGAAATCAGACGCTGAGGTCTGGGCGCTGGTAATGCCACTTCCTCCACTTAGCCAACTGGCGAGATTAACGTCGGGATAGGTCAGCCCGATAATTGGTACCGACGCGCCTGCGGCCGCGCGAAGTTGGGCCGAGATAGTGACAATATCGGCCTGCATCCCGGGGACGTTAGGCACGCTTTCGAGAAGGTTGTTGCCTCCGATCGTGATCGTGATGAGTCCGATTCGACCTGGATGCGCTTTGATAAAACCAATGGCCGCTGCAAGTTGGGTTGTTGTCGGGTACGCCACGGCATTGGAGGTTGCGACAAAAGAACAGCCGACAGTGCTCAGCATCGACGTCGTCGTCGCACCTCCGCACGCAAAGTTGCGCAGCATAAGCCGGTGCGTCGGAGCGACGTCGGCGACAACGTCAGTCGCGTACCCACCGAGAGCGCCTGGACCTCCCTGGTACCCGGCCCCGTAGGAGTCCCCGAGACTGACGTAGTACATGGGGATTGACGGGTTCGATGCAGAAGCAATACTCGACGGCACCACGAGTACAACACCAGAGAGCATCACCACCGTCGCGAGGACGGCCATCCAGTTTCCCAGCCTCATTCGAATCCTCACTTCGCCCCCAAACCGAGATACCAACCGAGGCTAGCGTGCGGGGTAAATGAGCAGCGCTCATGCGACGACACCCGATGCATCTAACGAGACAACGTTGGAGTTGTTACCAATCACACTCTTTGACTGCACGAAAAGTAAAAAGATCGTTTACTAGAATACGACTCATCGCAAAAACCTCGCCGTTGACATCGCGATTTGACGCCCCCCACTTCATGCTCGTGCGGCACGAGATAATCGCGCAGAGCGCTGTGCGTTCTGTAGTTCTGGTCGATTCTCTATGAGGATTTCATCGCGGTGGCACGTTGTCAAGGGAGATTCTTGCGCGAAGACCAATTTGAGCGTTCTCGTCGGGTTCGCGATCTTAAGTATTTCATTGCTCCCGATCGCAAGCGCGAGTGCCAGCCGAGTCCTTGCTCGTCAGCAATCCACTAGCACTTCGATCTCCGTTGGCGTGGCGCGATGTACGTTCGTAGATCCGTCGCGTTCTGTACTCAACTATTCAACGACGCCGGCGACCGTACTGTCGCACGCTCGCACGCTCGTTACCGAGATTAGATACCCGACGCAGTTCGTCGTGGGAGGTCCGACTCAGATCAACGGAGCGAAGCCAGTGCCCAAGAGCGGCGGCTACCCCACGATTGTGTTCGCGCACGGCTATGACGTCACTCCAGATACGTACGCGCCTCTGCTTGACGCGTGGGTGAAGGCGGGATTCGTCGTTGTCGCGCCAATTTTTCCCGACGAGAGTCCGTCAGCCGTGGCCGCTCAACACGGCGCAAATACCGAAGATGATCTACTCAATGAACCAGCGGACCTGACATTCGTGACGCGTTCGATGCTTCAATCGTCAGCCAACCTGTCGCCACGTTGCCACGTAGTGAGTGGACTTGTTGATTCGACGGAACTCGGTCTCGTAGGACACTCCGACGGTGCGACGGCAGTGGGGATGCTGGCGTTGGCTCACGGCAATGATCCCCAAGGTGTCGCCTACTCCGACCTTCGTGCTGGACTTAACTATCGAGCAGTGGCGATCCTGTCGGGTGAGGAGGACCTCACCGAAACCTACACAGCCGAATTGAGCGACCCCGCGTTGTTAGTAATTCAGAGCGCGGCTGATCAATGCAACCCGGTTCGAAACAGCGTGAAACTGTACAACGACGTAAATCAGACCAACAAGTGGTTCCTTGAATTACGCACCGCCCATCATCTCCCCCCGTTTGATGGCGTCGACGTGGCGGCCTTTCGGGTTGTTGCCTCAACATCCACGCGTTTCTTTGAGATGTCTCTCGAAGGATTGACCCCCGCCAAGAGCCTCACCGCGTACGGCAATCAGAGTCCGAGTGTTGCTGAAATGTTTGGTGGCAATACCCGACCGCCGATATTCACGGCTCCAAATGTTCCACCTT
>DATCBX010000230.1:0-6061 GCA_036511635.1 Acidimicrobiales bacterium
TTGGCGGCGGTACGACTGAAGTCGCGGTCATCTCACTTGGTGGCATCGTCACGAGCCAGTCCATTCGCGTTGGTGGCGATGAACTGGACGAAGCGCTCGTTGCGTACGTGAAGAAAGAGTTCCAGCTGGCTCTTGGTGAGCGAACGGCCGAAGAGATCAAAATTCAACTTGGTTCGGCCTTTCCTCTTGAACAGGAGCTTCGCGCTGAGATTCGCGGTCGTGACCTCGTCACCGGACTGCCCAAAACTGTCGTCATTTCAACGGAACAGATTCGCCAAGCGATCGAAGAGCCCGTGCAGGCGATTGTTGACGCCGTCAAAGTCACTTTGGACCGGACGCCACCAGAACTTTCATCGGACCTCATGGAGCAGGGCATTGTGCTCACGGGTGGGGGAGCGTTACTTGCCGGCCTCGCCGCTCGTCTCGAGTACGAGACCAACATGCCGATCATCGTGGCGAACGATCCTTTGAACTGCGTGGCACTCGGTAGTGGGATGTGTCTCGAGGAGCTTGACGTCTTCGCGCGCATGTTGAAGACCGCTCCTTCGCGTTAAGCGTTAACACGTGGCAACCGATCGCTCGCGGCGACGTACGTGGACCCTGAGTCTCGCGGTGCTCGCGACAATATTTGTTCTCTATCTCACCACCGGCGTCGCCAGCGGCCTTCGCAGCGGCGCGAACATTGTCGTTACGCCCTTTAGCTGGGCCGTGAACGTCATCGCGCACCCCATTGGTCACTTGCTCGCTGGCACCGTGAACTACAGCGACGTGGTGGCCCAGAACGAGAAGCTTCGCTACCAGCTCGCTCAGGCTGAGGAGAAGGCGAACCAAAGTTGGGCCTATGCGCGTCAACTGCAACAACTCACGTCGGATCTCAACGTGCCTTTTGTGGGATCACTGCCTACCGTGGCGGCCCAAGTCACGACGATTTCGCCCACGAACTTCGCGGCGACGGTAACAATCTCTAAGGGTCGAAACAGCGGCATTTTGACGGGAATGCCGGTCGTTGCTAACGGCGGCCTGGTCGGGAGAGTTATCGCGACGTCGTCCAACGGCGCGACGGTTCGATTGATAACCGACACCCACTCTTTGGTCGGCGTCACCTTTAAATCTGGCGTCACGACGCTCATTGTCTCAGGGCGTGGCGTCAACAACGGACTGGCCGCGACGTCGGTGCCCCTTGGTACTTCGATTACGCCGGGAACAAGACTCTGGACTGATGGTCTTAACGGTGGGCTCTACCCACCGGGACTGCCAGTCGCGACGGTGAAGACGGTGACCTTAACGCCGGGCGCCGCGACTTATAACCTCACGTTGAAGCCAGCGGCCAATCTCAGCCAAATCTCCTACCTCGACGTCGTGATTTGGGAACCAGCTGCGTGAGAAGGGTTCTCGTACCGGTGACGCTCGCGACGCTTTTCATCGTTGCTATCCAACTTTCAATCTTTTCCTCGTTGCGTTTCGCCGGGGTCGTCGTGATGATTGTCTGGTTATGGCCTCTCGCGATGGGGCTCGCCGGGCTCACCGCGCTGTCGTTGTGGTGTGCGCTGGTGGCAGGCATTTTCTTTGATACGCATACGTCCACGCCATTTGGACTCACCGCGCTCGTGGCCGTGTTGCTCGCCTATGGTGCGTCGCGGTTGGGTCGAGAAGGTGTTGGTGACCTCGACTCCGCGGCGTGGTGGGTTACACCGCTTCTCGGCGCGGCCGCAGGATTCGTTGCACCGTTGCTGTTCGTGGGCGCGAGTTTCCTGACGCTCAATTTTTCGTTCTGGCGCGACAGTCTCTTCGCCGCGATGATCGTGAACGCGTTGGCCTTCTTTCTCTTGGCGCGGCCCATGGCGCGCTTGGCTCGTTGGGTCGGCGGCGTTGGCGGTTCGCGACGATGAAGAACTCTTGGCGCGATCGTCCCACTGGATCCTGGTTTTCGCGGCTCTGGCGACCGTGGGTCTCCCTGCACCCCTTTAGGGGCCGCGGTCGCACCATCAATGAGCCCAAGCCCGTTGGTATTCGCGACCTCATGGCCTCGCCCGACGAAGTGGGTTCGCGGCCGGAACGACGGTGGTTAGTAATCGGAGGCTTCTTCACGCTGCTCTTGATCGGCCTCGTCGTGCGACTCTTTTTCTTGCAGGTCGTTGACTACAAATCATCGGTCGCCTCCGTGCAATTGAACTCGCTGCGTGTGACGAACATTCCCGCCACTCGCGGCAGCATATTTGATCGCCAAGGCAAACCAATGGCGACGAACGTCACCACCACGGAGATCCGACTCTCAAGGGCCGAAGCGGCACTGCACCCGAGCGTCGAAGGTTCGCTCGCTTCATTGACGGGACTGAGCGTCAAACAGATCAACACCGACCTTGCCAATACTCAGTACAGCCCCTACCAACCGGCACCGATCTTGGCGAACGCTCCGTCGAAAGTTGTTGAGTTCCTCAAACTGCACCCGGGGGAGTTTCCCGGCGTCTCGGTGCTCGACGCCTCAACGCGCTCGTATCCCAATGGTGGACTACTCGCCGCACAGGTGCTCGGCTACGTCGGACCGATCACTCTCCAAGAGATTCAACAGAATCCGAGTGGGCACTACCAGACGGATTCGACCATCGGAAAGTCAGGTATTGAGTCGTACTACGAGTCGTACCTTCGAGGAACTGACGGATCGAGCACGCTCGAAGTGAGTGCGAGCGGCAGTGTCTTGAGTTCAGTGAAGACGAAACTGCCAAAGGTGGGCGATTCTGTTGTGCTGAACATCGACACGCCGTTGCAGAAGGCGCTCGATGGTTATCTAGCGAACCAGATCTTGGCTGATCGTCACTCCGTTGACCCCGTCTCGGGCAAAGTGCCGGCAGCGATCAATGGCGCGGCCATCGTCCTTGATCCCAATACTGGCGCCGTGCTCGCGATGTCGAGTTATCCCACGTTCAATCTCGAATCCTTCGTCAAAGGTCTTTCGAACAGCCAGTACCAGGTCTTACGTAACGAAGGCGCGTTTAACAACTTCGCGATCCAGGGCCTTTACACACCGGGCAGTACGTTCAAACTTTTCACCGCCACCGCCGAAATGCAGACCGGAATACTCTCCGCAAACAAGTACATCAACGACACCGGCACTTTCACGGTGCCCGGATGTCTGAAGAGCGCCAATCACAGCCTTTGCGTCTTTCACGACGACGACAACTCAGCAGCCGGTTTAATTAACCTCCCGGACGCCCTCACGGTCTCGTCGGACTATTACTTCTATAACTTGGGCTATCTCTTTTGGAACCAAACCAATAAATACGGCCAGACACCAATTCAGGACGTCGCCGCGAAGTACGGCATCACCCAAGCGACCAACATTGACCTGCCCAACGAAGCCACTGGGCGCGTCGACTCGCCTGCCGTCCGTAAAGAGCTCCACGCCGCATCGCCGAAGAACTTTCCCCATGTGCAGTGGTACACGGGCGACAATATTGAGATGGCTTTCGGTCAAGGCACAACGGCTATCTCGCCGATCGCCTTGGTCAACGCCTACGCCACGTTCGCGAACGGCGGGACGCTCTACGCTCCCGAAGTCGCCGCCGCGATCGTGAATCCTCACGGCAAGACAGTCATCCGCTACCAACCTCGCGTACTCGGGCACGTTTCATTACCACCCGGCGTCCGCAACCCCATCCTTCAAGGATTAACCGGCGTCGTCGACAGCCCTTCGGGCACGGGCTACGCACCATTTCACAGCTACTTTCATTATTCGTTGTCGTCGTTTCCAATCGCCGGCAAAACAGGGACCGCGAGTAACGCGCCGCTCGAAGAGCCGAATTCGTGGTTCGTCGGTTTTGGACCTACGACCCATCCGAAATATGTGGTGCTGTGCGTCATTGACGAGGGTGGCTACGGCGCCGACGCCGCCGCGCCGGTCGTGGCTGAGACCTTTAACTACCTCGTCGCTCATGGTGTGCCGGCATTGAAGATCAAGTCGGCGCTGACGACACCGACAACGAAAAGTACGTCTTCCACTACGACGACAACGAGTAATAAGTCAGGTTGAGTCCCTGGTGGACTAGCCTAAAGGAGTTGGGCGCTTTGACACATTGGGTGTCAGACGCAAAAGTACGCCGCTGTAACGCAGTGCTTTCACTCCGTTACGCACAGCATTGAGGACGAAAAGTGGTACACGCCAGTGCGCTGCAGCTAGTGACTGTCTTAACGGTCCTCCTCGTCACGGCCCAACGAGCCTTCATCTCTTTTCCCAGCGCTGACGTGAGCCTTTCGCCACGTCCGGCGTTTACCCGTGGTGCAACCCACCACGCCCCAACCCCTAAGAACGCAAGGAGTACCCGTCGTGAGCGACGAATCCAACCAGCCCGTACCCTCATCGTCTAATCCCCGAATTGGCGATACCCGACCCTCACCTCAGATAGGCGACACTCGACCCGGAGCGCCGGGTTCCCCCGCAATCGCCGCGCCGTCGTCGAATGGAACAAACGCGGGTGGTGGCAATCGCCGTCGCCGTGGCGGACGAGGTCGTTCTGGCCAGGGCGGACAGTCCAACCAGCCCAATCAGTCCAATCAGGGTGGTCGGGGCAGTCAAAACAATTCGTCGAATCAGAACAACCAGCCGCGTCGAGTCGTTGACGCGCCGGTCGAAGCGTCAGCTCCCGAAGCCGGTCTTGACGGTGGCGAGCGTCAAGGTCGCAATCGCCGTCGCCGTGGCGGCGAGCGCCGCACACGTGCCCAAGGTCGCTACCTCATGGCCGTGCACACGACCGAAGAAGGTACCCACATCGCTACTCTCGAGGGTCGCTCGATGGTGGAGTACACGTTGGCAAAGAATGCCGACGAGACAAATCAAATAGACGGCAACATTTACGTCGGGCGCATTCAGAACGTATTGCCCGGTATGGAACTTGCCTTCGTTGACATCGGGATTCCAAAGAATGCGGTGCTCTACAAGGGTGACGTGTCCTATGACGGCGAAGACGTCGACGGCGCGCCCAGCAATGACAAGCGCATCGAGGAGATGATCAAAGCCGGACAGACCGTGGTCTGTCAGGTTACGAAGAACGCTATCGGTGCCAAGGGCGCGCGCCTTACTCAAGAGGTTTCTCTACCGGGTCGATTCGCGGTCCTCGTGCCGAACTCAACGACGATCGGAATCTCTAAGCGCTTACCCGACGGTGAGCGACGTCGGCTTCGAAAGATTATTGACGACGTCAAACCCGAGCGCCACGGCATCATCATTCGCACGGCGGCTGAAGGCGTGACCGCTGACGAATTGAGTCGCGACGTGACGTCGCTGGTGGAGAAGTGGTCGGCCATCGAGGCCGAAGTCGCCAAGTCCAACCAGCCCCGTCTCGTCTATCGAGACCTTGACCTAGCCGTGCGCGTACTTCGTGAAGAACTCAACGACGAGTACCGCGCTGTCCTTATCGATGACCGCACACTGTATGAAAAGGTACGTGAGTACGTCATGGCGGTCAACCCAGAGTTGGCCGACCGGATCGAGTACTACGACCGAGAGACCGAAGATTTACCGCTCTTTGAGCGTTACTTCGTCCACGAGCAGCTTCACCGCTCGCTCGATCGCAAGGTCTTTCTTCCCTC
Source organism: Acidimicrobiales bacterium (assembly GCA_036511635.1). Taxonomy (GTDB): domain Bacteria; phylum Actinomycetota; class Acidimicrobiia; order Acidimicrobiales; family RAAP-2; genus RAAP-2. The sequence continues at coordinate 5,584 of DATCBX010000230.1, forward strand.
GGGTGGTTCACTGATCATTGAGCGCACAGAGGCCCTGACGGTGGTTGACGTCAACACCGGAAAGAACGTAGGTACGAACAACCTCGAAGAGACCGTCTTTCGCAACAACCTGGAAGCGGCTGATGAAGTGGCACGTCAACTGCGCCTGCGCGATATTGGCGGCATCATCGTCATTGACTTCATCGACATGGAGACCAAGGCCAACCGTGAGGCCGTCGCCTCAGCTCTTCGCCAGGCCCTTTCGCGCGACAAGACCCGTACCCAGGTCTTTGATATCTCAGAACTCGGACTCGTCGAAATGACGAGAAAGCGCGTCAATGAAGGTCTCTTAGAGTCTCTTTCGGTCGTGTGCAGTGTCTGCGAAGGTCGCGGCTTCATCGTTAAGACGGGTCTGTAAATCGCGTGGCTTTCACCCCATCGGCTAGTATGGAAACCTTATGTACGCCGTTATCCGAGTAGGCACATCTCAAGAGCGCGT
>DATCBX010000231.1:0-3364 GCA_036511635.1 Acidimicrobiales bacterium
CGATCGCCTTTGTCAGGGGCTCGCTCAGTCCTTGGAGGGCACAGGCGTCAAACTGCAACTCCTTCGTCCCGCGGTCGTACGCACAAAGATGACGACGGGCATTGCCGAACCGCCCTTTACCACCGGACCCAACGAGGTCGCCGAGAACGTTATGCGCGGTCTCGCCAGCGGTGACGCCGTGATTTGGAGTCCTCCACTTCTGCGTTACGTGTTCGCAATACTGCGTCATTTGCCTCAGCCGATCTGGCGAAAGATTGCCGACCGATAAAGACTTTTGTCAGTGTCGAGTGAAGTTTGTATAGAGCAGCACCGCCCTTCTTACAAGGCTCGCCAAGGCAACGGCGTCATCAACTAGCCAAACGGAGATTTTGCATTGAGAGGAATCTTGCGCTCAAACACTTACGGCTAACGTTGCCGACGCGAAGACGATCGTACGGTGACATCAGAGTCGACTCGTTGCTCATGAACGCAGCAGTATTGAATGTCTTGACACTCTTGCGTTACGAGGGCCAGAAATTTACCGACGAACATGTTCGTCGCTACTTCGTGCTGGCGTCGATTCTTTTCAGCTCGGCCACGGCCTCTCCCAGAGGCGCAAGTCTCTCGCCGATCACCGCCTCCACGACCGCAAAATCCGTGTCGTGGTAGTGATGGACGAGGACGTCGCGCATGCGAGCGATCTGCTTCCACTCGACCTCGGGTCGCTGGTCGAGCAGTGTCGTATCGATGTGCTTGACCGCTTCGCCAATCTCCATAAGACGAGCACGGCAGGCGTCGTAGACCACACCTTGGTGCAAATCACCATCGGCGAGGTACTCACGTATGGCTTCAATAGCGTCTTCAATGTCACTAAGACGCTCTTGGTTACGTCTCGTCACAAACTGACGGCTTCACCTACGACCTCGTCACGAACGAAAGGACGAAGACCTTTTGGCGTGCACACGTCAACCCTCACACCCAACTCCTCTTCGAGGTCACATCCAAGCGCAAGAATGTCGAGCGGATGGGCCTCCTCGTCGAACTCGACGAGGAAATCGACGTCACTTGAGAGAGAGTCTTCGCCCCGAATAACGCTGCCAAAGACGCGAACGTTCTTTGCGTGGTGACGCCTCGAAATCGCGAGCACGGCGTCACGGTGCTCAAGCACAAGGGTGCCCAGTCGCGATGTCAATCGAAGTTCGGATTCCATACAGCCCATTCTACCGGCGCAGTGTGTCATTTAGGAAGAAAGAGCCATCACGAGGCGCGCGACGCAAGGGTCAACGCTCAATACTTAAGCAGCCGAAAGTCTGTAGTACCGGTTAGCCCCTTACTTCACCGTGCTCTTCGCGCGAAGGGTCATTGTATAGAAGTCCCTCGTCCACCAGTTGGCAAAGTAGCGTCCCGGAGGGCCGGCCATGGCGCTGGGGCCGGCCGCGGGACCCAACAGACTCGCGCCATTGGCCTCGCTGGTCGCCGAGTTCAGCGGACCAGTGAAGGATGAGAACTGCACCCAGTCGGTGTTGATGTCAAGCTCCATTGCCCGCTCCGCGCCGGCGCGCACCAGAAGGTTGGCGAGGTCACTGATAGAGAGGCTTGGTCCTCCGACGTACACCAGTGCGCCCGTCTTCGTCACGCCGAGACCCGAGCGCCACACGTAGTACGCGCCGCCGAGCGTCTTTCCCCACTTCAAGAGATTCGCGTTCGTGAGGCCGATGACCGGCTTACTGTTTTGAACAATGAGGTCGAGATTTTGCCGCACGGAGTCGACTTGATTCGACATCTTCACGTCAGTACCCCACTTGCCCACGGTCATGGTGCCGTCTTTAAAGACAACGGCTGACGCGGCGCCTACGCGCAGCGGCTTGATCATTTTTCCTTGCGTGTAGTACCCGCCGTTAGCGTCTTGCATGCGAAAGCCGGCGTTAAAAGCGGCCACGAGGTTGACTGAATTTTTCGCGCTGATCGGCGCGGTGTAGGTGTAAGGACCACCACCGGGAACCGTGGATCCAGAGTAAAGCTGCGCCGACAACAGCGTCGGATCCATCCACACCACGCCCACGACGTAGCTCGTGTGCACGGCGTCGGGACGAACGAACGTTTCGTACATCGTCGGCGTGCCGTTGGCGGTTGTCCGACCAACGACGTGCCAGACGCCTTCGCCGGGCTGCGGGGTCGCCGCAGGGGTTGACATTGTCTTAGGCGCGGCGAGGTGTTGACCCGCGGGAACCGTGATCGTGGTGCCGCCCGAGCCAAATGAGTTGACCGGAGGCGCGCCGCCAACTTTGGGTGGGTGCAGTTTGTTGTATTCAGTCTCAGCCCAGGTTACGAATCCGCCGACGCCGTGCTGGCGTCCCCACTCAGCAAAACGTGCCTGGAGCGACACGCCGTAACCCTGATTTGTGAGGGCGAAGCCGAGCGACGTGCCGAGATAACCGAGCACCACGATCGTTACAAGTGACAGCACGACGAGCGCGCGACGTCGCCAATAGACCATGCGCGCGAGGCGAAGGCTCTTCGGAGCCGATGGGGGGCGATAGACGCGCCGAGAAGAGTCCACTTGCCCACCAGTCTCGCACCTTCGCGCGGGACCTCCTTCAGGGAGTCAATAAGTCTTAACGTCGTCTTATACGCGCTGCAGTGGCGTCATGGCGAGCACCAGGTGTTTTGTGCCGTGCTCGTCAAAATTGACGGCCGCTCGGGTGTGCGAACCTTCGCCCTCGACGCGAATAACGGTGCCGAGTCCGAAGCGGTCGTGCACCACACGTTCGCCGGCTTTCAGACCCAACTTCTCGGCACCCGTCGAGCGCACGGGCGGAGCCGCGCCCGTGCCAAAGGCCTTGCCCGACGTGAACTCCGTTCTACGACCGGTAAAGCCATCGTCCTCAGAAGAGAAACTCATCCGTCGCGTCGGCAAGGTCGCCGATAAATCAGTCACGAGCTCCGCGGGAATCTCTTGAATGAAGCGACTCGCTATGGCGTCGACGCGCTGGCCCCACATGGTGCGGCTCCACGCGTGGGTCAGAATCAAGTACCGCATGGCGCGCGTGATACCCACGTAACAGAGCCGTCGCTCCTCTTCGAGTTCCGCGTCATCGGAGAGCGCACGACGGTGGGGAAAGATCGTCTCCTCGAGTCCCGTCACGACGACCGCGGGATACTCGAGGCCTTTCGCGACATGCAACGTCATGAGAGAGATTGCGCCTTCGCCACTGCCGAGTTGATCCGAGTCCGCGACGAGTGCCATGCGCTCAACAAAGTCGAGCAACGTGTCGTACTTCGCCGCCGCCGAGGCGAGTTCACCGAGGTTCTCCAACCTTGAATAGGCCTCGTCAGAATTTTCTGCGCGTAGCGCGTCGCCCATGCCCGATTCACGAACGATCGC
>DATCBX010000232.1:0-3348 GCA_036511635.1 Acidimicrobiales bacterium
TCACAGGCGCTGAGCACACCGTCACGTTCGGGGCTGCGATCGAGCAACGAGTACTGGTTTTGTACCGAGACAAACGACGGACCGTCGCCGGCAGCGAGTTTTGCTTCACGCAACTGAGCAACGGTGAAGTTCGAACAGCCAATCTCGCGTACCTTTCCGGCAGCGATCAACTCGTGGAGAGTGCCGAGCGTTTCGGAAATGGGCACGGTCTCGTCCGGAAAGTGGAGTTGGTAGAGATCGATGTAGTCGGTGTTGAGACGCCGCAGCGAGTCCTCACAGGCCGCTCGAACGTACTTCGGACTCGCGCCGAAGTGTTGATCGTCGATGGGCATGCCGAACTTCGTGGCGATGATGACGTCGCTTCGTCGATCGCCCAGCGCGTGGCCGAGAAACTCTTCGGACTTCGTGGCTCCGTAGATGTCAGCCGTGTCAAAGAAGTTCACGCCGGCCTCAATCGCGGCGTTTACGACGTTGGTCGCGTGTTCTTGGTCGAGACGGCCCCCAAAGTTATTGCAGCCAATACCAACTTCAGATACTCGTAGAGATCCAAGTGAGCGCTGTTCCATGTCTGTCCTTTGTCAAACAACGAGCATAGGCAGGTCTTCACATCGACCTCTCGGCTCGAAAGCACCTCAACTACGATTGAAGGAAAGGAGGGCCAATGAAAGTAACTGTCGATTTCGATCTCTGCACGTCGAACGCCGTCTGTATGGGAATTGCGCCAGAGATCTTCGAAGTCCGTGACGACGGCTTCCTTTATGTGCTGAACGAGAACCCCGACCCTGAATTTGACGAGCGCCTTCGACTCGCCGTGTCGAGCTGTCCTAACGGCGCCATCTCAATTGAGGAGTAGCTCATGAGCGCACCTCGCGTGCGGATTGCGCCGTCGCCAACAGGGTTCTTCCACGTGGGCACAGCGCGCACGGCCCTCTTCAATTGGTTTATCGCTCGACAGGACCCCGAGGGTGTCTTCATCTTGCGCATTGAGGACACCGATGAGAGTCGTAACCGTGAAGAGTGGGTAGAGGGAATCTACTCAGCCATGGCGTGGTTGGGTTTCGCCCTCGACGAAGGCCCATTTCGCCAAAGTGACAACGCCGCCGCCCACGAGGCCGCCGCGGAGATGCTCCGGTTGAGCGGGTACGCCTACTACTGCTCATGCACGGCTGCGGATGTAGCCGCTCGAAAGGGTGACGACAAGACGCCTGGTTACGACGGCTTCTGTCGTGATCGAGGAATCGAGCGCAGCGAGACGACGGCTCTTCGTTTTCGCACGCCTCGCGAAGGCGTAACGACGGTTCACGATCTCGTGCGAGGTAACGTCGAGTTCGCGAACGCTCTCATTGATGACTTCGTCATTGCGAAGTCATCGGGTACGGTGCTCTACGCGCTGGCGAACGTGACGGACGACCGACACGACCGGATTACGCACGTAATCCGTGGCGAAGAGCATCTTGCCAACGCTCCGAAACAGATGATGTTGTGGGAGGCGCTGGACGAGTCGAGTCCGGACTTCGTGGCGCTACCAGTCTTCGCTCACTTGCCACTCCTCGTGAATGAGCAGCGAAAAAAGCTGTCGAAACGAAAGGACCCAGTCGCTACCGAGTCCTACCGAGACAAGGGCTATTTGTCTAACGCGTTCGTGAACTACCTGGCTCTCCTTGGATGGAGCCCTCGCGGCGACGAGGAGATCGTGCCACTCTCAACGCTCGTCGAGGAGTTCCGCCTCGAAGACGTGTCGCACTCGCCGGCGTTCTTTGACGTGAAGAAGTTGACGCACATGAACGGCGAGTACATACGTGCACTCAGCGCCGACGAGTTCATCGCCGCGAGCGCTCCGTGGGTGTGTCCGTGGACAAGCGCGTGGCGCCCGAGCGACCGTGACGCACCTTGGAGCGAAGAGCTTTTCGACGCTGAGCTCTTTGCCAGAGTCGCACCACTCGTCCAAGAACGTGTCGCGACGCTTGGCGAGATACCCGCGATGGTCGAGTTCTTTTTTCTGGACGAACCACGCATCGATGAGGTGAGTTTCGCCAAGGTCATCGCGAATGACCCCGCGGGTCCCGCGGTTCTCGAGCGCGCGGCCCAACGCTTTGAAACGCTCACCACGTGGGACGCGGCGACGCTGCACGAAGCGACCATCGAACTCGGTGAAGCGTTGGGTCTTAATTTAAGAAAAGCGCAGGCGCCGATTCGTTGCGCCGTGACCGGCTCGCTGGTTGGTCCTCCGCTCTTTGAATCACTGGAGTTCCTTGGACGAGAGAAGACCCTCGGGCGACTTCGCGCCGCGCTCGCGAGGTCCGCGTGATCTTTGGTCCCATCAAGTTGATTCTTCGACTCATCAGTTTGATTTTTACGGTGATCGTGCTGTACTTCGCGGTCACCTTCGTGCAGATCTGGCAACGCGGCCACGAACATTCGACAACGTCAGCCCAGGCGATCATGGTCTTTGGCACGACCGAGGACAACGGCACGCCGTCGCCTGAGTTAACGGCTCGACTCAATCAGGCGCTCGCGCTGTATAACGCACACCGCGCGCCGTGGGTGGTCGTGACGGGTGGCAATCAACCTGGTGACGTGTACACCGAAGCGGGCGTGTCGGCAAAGTACCTCGAACAACACGGCGTACCGGCTGCCCGTATTTTGAAGGGTGCGGGCACCGATACTTGGCAGAACGTGGCCACGGTGCTGCCCCAACTCGTGGCGCACGGCATCAAGACGGTCATTACGGTCACCGATCCTTTTCATGAATACCGGGCGATGGCCATTGCCTCATCGCAGGGACTCACGCCGTCTCCCTCGCCAGTGCGCAACTCACCAACGATCAAGCATTCACTGTGGCGCTACTACTTGAAAGAGACGCTCGCAGTGGGCGTCGGTCGCGTTGTTGGCTACGGGCGACTTAGTTCCTGGACCACGTCGGTCACCAAGATCTCCAAGATCACGAAGGTCACAATCCCGTCTGGCACCTGAGAAGGCGACTCAGGTAAGATTGCCCAGCCCTTCGGGGGTGGTGTAATTGGCAACACAACTGGTTCTGGTCCAGTTATTCAGGGTTCGAGTCCTTGCCCCCGAGCGAATGAGTTAGCGTTAGCGCTGATTTTTTCATGGTCCCATCGTCCAGTGGCCTAGGACATCACCCTCTCAAGGTGGAGACACGGGTTCGAATCCCGTTGGGACTGCTCACAAAGTGTTACCAAATATGGTTACATTTAACGGTGTCGAAGATTTGGCGCGGCGGGTTCATCTCTCTAGGGTGTGCACGTGATCACGCCTCTCGACGCGTCCACGCGTACAGATATGGAAAACATTTTGTCTGGTGGGATTTGGATCACTGGGCACCAATGA
>DATCBX010000233.1:0-5585 GCA_036511635.1 Acidimicrobiales bacterium
GAGAGCCGGCAGGTTGTGGCTGAGCGCGACACCTTCTAACGCGTCAACGACGAGCACACCTTTGGGATCGGTCACCGGGTCAGTTCGTCCGAGCAAGAAACCGGGCATGTCAACAACGTTGTACCAGGACTTAGTCCGGAGAAGCTTTGCAAACTTGGACTTCGGGTTATAGCCAAGCACGAGGCGAGAAAAACCGAACTCGCTGTAGGAAGAGACCCAGTTACCGTTGCTCGCACCTTGCAGCGTCGCGTTCACGCTTGGTGACGCGCTTATAAATACGTCGCCCACTTCAGTCCCACCTTTTATCTCACTCGCGAGAGCGGTGGAGCCGGCAGAAAATCCACTGACCGTGTAACCCGTCGCCTTTTGAAACGCTGGACCGAGTTGCTGTTGCATGAGGTCGAGCAATGAACCGGCGTATAGAACGTCGACGGCCCCCGAGGCTTTCTTTGCACTCGCGGCACTCGCCGAGGTAGTGACGAGCGGGACGACAACACCAAGCGCCACAAGCGAAGCGACGAGAAGTCGAGACGAGAACTTGGGACGCGGGGTGACTCTTTGCAGAACGAGATTGCGCGACATGGTCATGCCTCCAGTACGTTGCATTTACAGTACTAGTACGCCAGAATTCACGTAAAGTACGTCATATAGGGCCCTATTTCACGTATGTGCGTGAAGCGATTCTGCGGCAATTGCCGTGACGTCTATCCTCCAACAACCTGAACGCGTTCACCGATGAACGCCGGCCTCAGGAACCTCAAGGGTCGACAATAGGATGTGGCGAATGTCGTCGGCTCCAACATCGAACTGGATCTTGATCACGGAGAGTCCCCTGTCACCGGACGAACTGTCTTCCTGGGTGATTCGTCCCAACTGCGGGGCCGTCGTGACGTTCTCAGGCATTGTGCGAGACCACTCAAAGGCCAGAGAGAACGTGCTCGCGCTTGAGTACGAAACAAGTACCGAACTAGCCGAACAACGTCTACACGACGTTGTTGACGAAGCTCGCAAGCGCTGGCCCGGAGTTGAAGCCGTGGCGATACATCACCGAATTGGTCGAGTCGAGCTCTCTGATTCAACGGTCGTGGTCGCCGTCTCATCGCCACACCGTGACGTTGCATTCGAGGCGGCGAGGTTCTGCATCGATACGTTGAAGGTGAGCGTGCCGATGTGGAAGCGCGAAGTGTGGGAGGGCGGATCGGCCTGGAGCGATGAGGTATCGCCCATTGTCAACGCCCGCGACCAATGATCTCCTACGACGAAGCTCGACGATTCGTTCTCGCGGATCTAAAGCCGCTCGCGCCAATGAAGATTGAACTCGACCACGCACTAGGCCTCGTGGCCGCCGAAATAGTCAGTGCACGAGAACCCTCGCCCCGCTTTGCAAACTCGGCAATGGACGGCTTCGCTCTCCAGGCGGGCGACACCACGGGCGGGGACGCACGGCTCAAGATTGTCGACACAATCTTCGCCGGAGACCACGCCACGACAGCGTTGCGGTCTGGTGAAGCGGCGCGCATCATGACGGGCGCGCCTATCCCTTCAGGCGCCGACAGTGTCTGCATGCGAGAAGAGGCCACCGTTGATCCAAGCGGTGAGACCGTCGTAATTCATCGGATACTGAATCCTGGCGACTTCGTGCGTCTCATCGGCGACGATGTCGCGCTCGGTGAGACGCTCGTCGACGTCGGCAGCGTGATCGGACCAGCGTTGTTGGGCGTGCTCGCGAGCCAAGGCATCAGAACGGTCGTCGCTCACCCTCGACCTCGTGTCGGCGTGCTCTCTACTGGCAACGAACTCTCTGACTTCGGCGACGACCTATCGACTGGCAAGATTCGCGACGCGAATCGACCCTCGCTCCTCGCCTCCGTTGCCCAGTCAGGATTCACGCCCGTCGACCTAGGAATCGCCGGCGACACGCCCGGCGAAATCACTGAGGCATTCGAGCGTGGAATGCACACGTGCGACGCGATCATCTCCACCGGGGGCGTCAGTGTCGGCGACGCCGACTTCGTCAAGTCGGTGCTCGCGGACCTCGTGGGCGAGAGTGCGCGCTCGATGCAAGTGGCGATCAAACCCGGAAAACCCTTTGCGTTCGCGGTTTCTCCGTCAAACGGCATTCCTTTCTTTGGACTCGCGGGCAACCCCGTCTCGACGCTCGTCGGCTTTGAGCTCTTCGTACGCCCCGCGCTTCGACTGCTCGCCGGTCAGCGCGAACTGAACCGTCCGACGTTTACGATGATTCTCGACTCTCCTCTGCCGCGACGCCGTGACGGAAAACTCCATCTGGTTCACGTGGTGGCAAGGTCTCACCACGATGGACGCCTTCACGTCAAAAGTGTTGCTCGTCAGGGTTCGCACCTTCTTAACGCCATCGCCGCGGCCAACGCGATTGCCATTGTTCCCGACGGAGAGGGTCTCGACACGGGAGAAGAGGTCGACGTAATGATCATTGACGCCAATCAGTTGAATGGTGCATGACGTGGCGAAACTCATTCTGCTTGGTCCCGCCCACGATGCGGCCGGGACGCGCGAGGACGTTTTTGAATGCGCCACGCTCGGTGAGGTTCTAAAGGAAGCCGTCACTCGATACGGCCCAACGTTTGGAGCGTTGCTCGAGGTCAGCCAAGTCTGGTTAAACGGCGAGCCGTCAGCGCCAGGCATTCACGTTGACGCTCACGACGAAATTACGGTGCTCCCACCAGTCTCGGGAGGATGAGGCGACGCGTCACCTTGGAGAAGCTCCATCGCGTGCGGTAACACGTCCAGCACTGCTTCAAGACATTCGATCGCGCCCTTCGGAGATCCTGGGAAGTTCACAATCAAGCTTTTGCCAACCGTACCGGCGCGCGCGCGCGAAAGACGACCGAGTGGATTAACGAGACGCATGGCTTCGCTCAACCCGGGCGCTTCGCGCTCGATCACTTCCAACGTTGCTTCAGGGGTGAGATCTCGAGGTGAGAAACCAGTTCCGCCTGACGTGACGATGAGCCCGCTGAATCCTTCTGACAGCGAACGCAGCGCACTGGCAACTGACGCGGTACCGTCGCCGACTATCCGTACTTCGACGACGCCGAAACCCGCTGCTTCGAGTCGCGCGCTAAGGAGTGGCCCGGCGAGATCGTCGCGGGTGCCCGCCGCTGACGAGTCAGAGACGATGAGAATCTTCGCGTCGAGCTTCACTCCCTCGAGCGTAGGTGATGAAAATCCGGCGCCGTTGGTGCGTTGACCGCGTCCTACCTCAGACCAAACACGATGCTGACTCGCTAACCGCCCGCCATTGCCCCAATGACGAAGAACGGTTCCTTGCCATCGACGACCGACTGAGGAAGGGGCGCGTCAGCATCCTCGTGCGACAGATCCTCTTCGCAGGCGAAAAACCGAACGAAGGCGCGGCGTTTCTTCGTGACGGGGTCTCGAATCGTGCCGAGCAACGCCGGGTAGCGAATCTCGAGCGCGTCAACAACAGATCGCTGCGTAACGACGCCAACCACGTCAAGTTCAACTTCGCGACTGACGTTGATCAGAGTCTTCAAATGGGCCGGAAGGACGACCCGAATCATGCCAGCGTTTGGACTTCAACCGACAACACTGCCGGCAGGTCGCGCACGATGGCCTCCCAGCTGTCGCCACCGTTCATAGACGCGTACACCTGGCCGCCGGTCGTGCCGAAGTAGACGCCGCAACTGTCGAGCGAGTCCACGCTCATCGCGTCGCGCAGCACGTTGACGTAGCAGTCGCTCTGAGGAAGTCCCTTCGTGAGTGGCTCCCATTCATCGCCACCACCTCGGTTGCGATACACCCGAAGTTGCCCGTCGAGCGGATAGTGCTCAGAGTCGCTCTTGATTGGCACGACGAACACCGTCTCGGGTTCGTGCGCGTGCACGTCGATGGCGAAACCAAAGTCCGTGGGCAGATTCCCACTGATCTCAAACCATGACTCTCCCGCGTTATCGCTTCGCATCACGTCCCAGTGCTTCTGCATAAATAAAGTGTCGGGCTTTGCGGGGTGCATCGCGATGTGATGAACGCAGTGCCCCACTTCGGCGTCACCGTCAGGGATTCCTTCGGAGTGAAGACCCTTGTTGATCGGACGCCACGTAGTGCCGCCGTCATCGGTACGAAAAGCGCCAGCCGCAGAAATGGCGACGAAAATTCGCTCGGGATTTTCTGGACTGACGATAATCGTGTGCAGACACATCCCTCCGGCACCGGGCTGCCACGACGAACCCGATTTCTGCTCACGCAGACCTGAAAGTTCACTCCAACTCTCCCCGCCATTGGTCGTTTGAAAAAGCGCCGCGTCCTCAACTCCGGCGAGCACTTTGTCCGGATCAGTCAGCGAAGGTTCAAGGTGCCACACTCGGGCGAACTCCCACGGGTGTGGTGTGCCGTCGTACCACTGGTGCGTGCCAGGTACGCCGTCGTAGTTGAACTGATTGCCTACCGGTTCCCACGTCACCCCTCCGTCGTTCGAGCGCTGAATGAGTTGACCGAACCAACTCGTGGATTGCGCAGCGTAAATTCGATTGGAATCGACGGGTGACCCCTTTAGGTGGTACATCTCCCACCCACCAAAGAATGGTCCGCTGACGTCCCAGTTCTTGCGCTTTCCATCGGATCGTAAAATAAAGGCACCTTTTCGTGTGCCCACCAGAACTCGCACGCCACTCATAGCTTCTCCCTCATCACACGTCGCGGTCAGTCATCTATTCGTCAAACAGTACTTCTCGAGCGCCTCGCCACCTCTGAGTTTCTATCTCCTTCGTGGACTCGTTTGAGGGGCCAGTAGTTGAACGTGAAGTGAGCGGAGGCTCGACAGTTCTACGTCAATGCTTTAGATTGAACGAATAGCAACTGACACGAAGCCTCATTCACGGAAATCTCGGGTCGGCCGGATTGTTGCGGTCGTCATTGCCGGCCTCAGTCTCTACATCCTTCTCCCGGCGCTCGTGCGTGTGATCTCGTCGTGGCCAAAGCTTCTATCGCTCGAGCCGTGGTGGCTGGTCGCCGCAGTTCTCTGTGAAGCGGCGAGCTTCTTCTGTGCCATGGCCTTGTTGCGTCTCGCGCTTCGCACGAAGAGTTGGTTCGCTGTCGTAACCGCGGGGCTTGCGGGCAACGCCGTCACCAACACGTTGCCCGGCGGTGACGCCGTTGGAGCGAGCGTGCAGTACCGCATGCTCGCCGGTAGTGGCATCGACACGGTCCAAGCCGCCAGTGGACTCGCCGTCACGTCCATCATCGGCATCGCCGGACTATTTTCACTTCCCATTTTCGCCTTACCGGTGCTTTTCGGCGGTGCGACTAGTCCCGGTCTCGTGCACGCGGGTGAACTCGGCGGAATTGGCTTTGTCTTAATCGTCGCGCTGGGTGCCGTGGTGCTCACCTCTGATCGAGTTCTCTTGACCATGGGTCATGGGATGCAGTGGCTCGTGAACAAAGTGATGCGACATAAGAAGCCTTCAGTGGACCTCGGTAAACGTCTCCTCGCAGAACGCGATCAGGTTCGCGTTGATCTCGGAAAAAACTGGTGGAAGGCCGTGTTGCTGGTAGCGGGTCGTATTGGTCTCGACTACTTCAGCCTC
>DATCBX010000234.1:0-4007 GCA_036511635.1 Acidimicrobiales bacterium
GGGACGGCCACGCCGACAAGTAGTGCGACGACCGCACCGGTCAAGAGGATGTGAAGCTTCCGACGTGGCACGAAGTCCATCCTCTCGACAACAACTACTCGGCACCGGCCGACGCCGTAACTCGCGTGTTCCCGAGAACGACTCGCGCCTGCCCAGCGTGACGAGCAATCGGGCGACGTGGATTGTCCCCACGCCGGTCAACGATTATCGGAAGTGTACAGAGATTCGGCGAAGGTCGCCGGGACTGGCGCGCGCGATCGCGCGCACTGGCGAGTTCCACCGAAAAGTGGCCCATTTGCAGGTATATTGCGCAACCCGCTCGCGGCTACCTACACCGTGAGCGCGGGTTCGAAACTCGCCGGGGGCACTACGACGAGTTACTCAAGGCGACATCGCGGGACACCCTACGACGCCCACGTCAATTGTTTGTATTCGTGAAGAAGGTCCGGCGACGCTTCCACTACTGGAGACGAGAAATCCGTCGAGTGGTCCGTTGCTCGTAGTGACGGACCATGAACCGCCCTGACTCGTCGACGTGTGCAGTGACTTGCCGTAGAGCGCGCGCGCTCGTTGCAATGTTTCGCCCAATCGCAAGCCGGCCGACGTATGGCCGACGGGCTTTGTGCCAGGCCCGAGTGACACGCCAACGAGTCGTTCATGGTTGAAGTAGAGGCTGAAAGCGTGCCATGACGACATCGCGTTGATGCCACAGTTGTGCAGTTGCGGCGTTGAAGTGACGGGAACCGTAGGTTTTCCGAGCATTCGACGCAACGTCGTCACCACTGCGGATTCACGGTCGCCCAGGTGAGCGCCGTTCAAACCTTGTCCATTGAATACGAGCGTCGGAGCAGCGTTAGCCGGGCCTTGAAGACCGATGCCAACGAGGGAAGAGACCGTCAACATGGCGAGGACTACGAAGTGCTTGCGCATCAGATCTCGTAGCCGTTGATTCGCACTCTTAACTCGCTCTCAAAACTCAGTTTTTAGTCTTCGCAACATTGAGCCCGTCGTCCCAATGATGTCCTCTCACTTTCTTACTAGGCGTTATCCGTGTCGTCGGTGCACCAAATGAATCAGTTCAGCGTTCACGCAAATAGAGGTAACTCCCAATGATCAGAATTACGAACGAAAGAACGATGGGCGTCAGCACGGGGCCAATCCACGTCACCGGAATAAGGAAGAAGACGTCTCGGGTAAAGAAACTTCGAGGCCAATGGCCCACTAGTCGAAGAAAGAGATAGTACGCGAGGTCCCAACAAGCGAAACTAACGAGGAACGCGCCCAGACGCTGAGGCCAACGATTGGCTGCAACGAAGGAGAGTGCGGCCAACATGACGATCGTGGCGGCCTCGCGAGCGATTTCGACGTCGCTGACGCGATGATTGAGAAACAACGAGTGCGCGGGCTGAACAAACGTAATGAAGCCCAAGTTCAAGAGGACTTTGTAACTCGAGATTGCGTAGTTCTGATGGAAATGAATGAGCGCGCGTAGGTAGTACACAACGGCCGCTTCAACGAATCCAAAGGCCACCCCAAAGATCACGATGACGATGAGATTGATCCGTTTTAGACGTTCGAGTCGCGTTGCACGCACGACGTCAGTGTAACGACGAGGCCTCAAATCACTCGTCGCCGCTGATGAATCCGTGGGCGAACTGCACTCTTCTGCGGCGTTCTTTGGGTACAAGGGAAACTTGTCGCGACGAAGGAAACTATGTTTGAACGAACGCACCTACGGACGTGGGGAAGGGAAACGTGACTGCTTCGACGTGCTCGGTTTTGCTCGCTACTAGTGAGCGAAGAAGCACGGTTTATGTCACGTCGCGGCCACGATCGTGAGCGTGGCTCCAGGTTCGGTAACGACACTCGCCAAGGCCGTGCGCGATCGTCGCGTGAGCGCCACCAAGGTCGTCACGGCATCCATTGAACGCGTAGAGCGCGCCGAGGCGTTGAATGTTATGGCCGAAAAGAACTACGACGCCGCCCTTCGTGTAGCTCATTTCGTCGATCGGGACCAATCCCTGCAAGGAGCGTTGCTCGGTGTCCCGACATTGATCAAAGATTTGGAAGACCTCGCTGGTCTCCCCACGAGGAAGGGTTCTCTCGCTCTGCGCGACGCCCCCGCCGCTACGTCCAACGGTGTCGTGCCGGGTCGACTACTCGATGCCGGCGCGATAGCGATTGGAAAATCGACGTTGCCCGAGTTCGCAATTGAGGGTTACACAGCGAACCTCTTGACTGGCGTCACGCGCAATCCGTGGAACCTGGACTACTCACCCGGCGGTTCGAGTGGCGGGTCCGGTGCCGCGCTCGCGGCCGGGTTGGTTGGTATTGCGACGGCTACTGATGGCGGTGGCTCGGTGCGTATCCCCGCGTCTCTTTGTGGTCTCGTTGGTCTGAAGCCAACGAATGGTGTGGTTGGCCGATGGCCAGCGCCGGACTGGATTGACTACTCAACTGATGGACCAATGGCGACGTCGTGTGACGACCTCCGTTTGATATTTAATGTCATGCGAGGACCCGTGGCCGGCGATCCAACGTCGCCGCCGTCTGCGGTGACCTCCGCGTGGGCGCGTCATGAGGGTCGACCGATGCAGCTCTTCGCGGCCGAACGAACCTCACCATTCGAACCACTTGTTCATTCTGTTTCCGCCCAATTTCATGAGGCGGTTGACGCGTTCGCTCACCATTTTGATGAACCAGTGAACTGGCTCGACGCAAAAGACTTCTTCGTCGACGGAGATCCCGACCTTGACTGGTACAGCGTCGCGAGCGCCGAACACGTCGCCGCACTTGGTCGTGAATGGGTCATTGAGCACATGAGCGAGTTTCACGTCGCCACGCAAGAGTTTCTCGATAAGGGGCTCAACGTGGAGATTGATGAGTACCTCGCCGCTCGGCGTCGACGCTATCTATACGTGCGACGAATGGATGAATTGTTAGATCACAACGGCTTGCTTCTCACACCGGTCGTGACGGTCGAAGGCTGGCTCGCCGATGGTCGAATGCACGCTGGGCAAGAGGTCCACGGGCTCTCACCAGAAGTTCTTGCCACAGCCGTGCAGAACATCACCGGACACCCCGCTCTCAGTATTCCATTTGGAGTTCTTCCATCAGGGTTGCCGTTCGGACTGCAAATTACCGCTGAGCACTATCACGATGATCGCTTGCTCGACATCGCGATGCTCATGGAGGAGGCCTATCCGTGGAAGCGAACCGCTCCTGGCTATGAGGGCCTTGAAACGGAGTTGGACTTGGTCTAGTTCGTTGCGATTGTTTTGGCTGTAGCCGTTCCTTCTTGAGTAGGTTCTCAACTATTGGCGGCAACATCGTGAAACAATGGTTGTCGTGTACGTACCTCCCAAGTTTTCGGTTGACGACGATGAAGCGTGGCAGATTGTTAGGGACGCTGGCGCCGGCATGCTCGTTATTTCAACTTCGACCGGACTCGCAAGTGTGTATGTCCCCGTGGTGGTGAGCGAGGATCGCCACACAATGACGTCGCACCTCGCCAAAGCCAATCCGTGGTGGAAATCAGTGGACGGTGACACGGAAGTTCTCGCCCTCTTTTTGGCGGCCAGCGCGTACGTGACGCCGAGCTACTACCCGAGTCGGCTCGAGAGCCCGGGCGTCGTGCCCACGTGGAACTACGTCGCGGCCGAAGTTCGTGGACGACTGACGCTTCAAGAAGATCCTGAGTGGAAGTTGAACCAAGTTCGATCACTCACTCAACAGTTCGAACACGGTCGTGACCCCGAGTGGCTCGTAGATGATCTAGATCCGAAGTACCGCGAGCAACAGTTAAAGGCAATTGTCGGAATGGAGATTGAAGTCGCCTCAATTGAAGGAAAAGCCAAGCTGTCCCAAAATCGACCAGTGATTGATCACGACAGTGTTCGAGATCATTTTGCGCAAGGATCACTCGGCGAACAGAATGTTGCCAAGCGCATGAAGTCGATCGACTGAATTACCTTCTTTCTATCGACGTGCGTGTTGTGTTAGTTCGT
>DATCBX010000235.1:0-3723 GCA_036511635.1 Acidimicrobiales bacterium
CGTGTAGCCAGAAAGACGCCAACAAAGTTGATGATGAGCAGCGGCCAGGGAATTTCGTGAGTCCACGTGACCAGCGACGACGTTGCTGAGGGAAGGTCATCGAGCTTTATGAGAAGGTCTCGCAGCAAAGTCCCGACGAAGCCACCGAGTGCCGCAGATGACAATGCCATTACAAATTCGCGGGGCTTTAAGGTCGCGTTCGCGCTCATGAGTACTTAGAAACTATCCAATGTGCTCTAAGAGGCAGGGAATAGAAGGAAAATAGGTGCGGATGTCCGGTTCCGGGCATTCCTTTCTAACTTTACATAACGAACATTATCGGCGATATACAGAATATTTCCTGGTACAGTTGACGCATGCGTCGGGTACTTTTAGCGGGTCTATTTCTGGCCAGCAGTGTCGGTTTATTTGTCGCCCCATCAGGAGCCGACACGCCAACGCCCTCTAGTGTTGTGCTTTCTTTTGACTTCAGCGATAACTCCTCACCGGCCTCAGCGACTGACGGACAGTTCAACATCATCGTGAACGTCTTGCCTGAGCACACGGGTGGTGTCGTGCGAATGGTTGCGGTTGCACCTGATAGCGCGAACGTTCCTAACCTGGTGTGCACTTACCAACCGGTACAGCAAAGTCAGGTTGAGTGCGCCTTCAACTTCACGACGAACGGTGTCTGGACAATCAAGACTCAGTACGCCACTGACACTAAATCCGCCGTGTCATCAATTTCCATCACGCGACTGCGCGTCACAAACTAGTCGTGTGCCCGACAGGGCCCGTTAAGTTTCGAGTCGTCTGGGGTGACCCCTTTAAGGGCTTGAGCCAGGAAGTTGTCGAGGCGTTCGACGTCAACGAAGCCTTGGTACTCGCGCACGAACGCCGGCCCGATCTCCCCCGTCCCCGAGTGGCGTTTTTAGTTACGACGATTCCCTGACCTACACTTCGCCAGATGAACTCACTCTTTGATGTTTCCGGCAAGGTTGTACTCGTCACCGGCGGTTCTCGAGGTATTGGCGAGATGATCGCCCGAGGGTTCGTTGACGCCGGTGCAAAGGTGTACATCTCTTCTCGCAAAGCTGAAGTCGGCGAGGCATTGGCGAAGGAACTCTCGAAAATTGGCTCGTGCACTTCCCTACCGGCGGACCTCTCCACTGAAGCTGAGTGTCAGCGCCTGGCCAATGAGATCGCCGCGAGAGAGTCCCATCTTGACGTGCTCGTGAACAACGCCGGTGCCACGTGGGGCGCGCCGATGAATGAGTATGACGAGGCCGCCTTTGAGCGAGTGCTCGCTCTCAACGTGAAGGGTATTTTTCACCTGACTAAGTTTCTCCGCCCTCTCCTCGAGGCGAACGCCACGAATGAAAACCCATCGCGCGTCATCAACATCGGATCGATCGATGGCATTCACGTGCCTTCAATGGAGACGTACGCGTATTCGGCGTCGAAAGCCGGCGTTCACCAGCTCACTCGCCATCTCGCCAAGTTCATGGCGCCGAAGGTGACCGTGAACGCGATAGCGCCCGGCCCTTTCGAATCAAAGATGATGCACGCTACGCTTGAAGCCTTCGGCGACGCTATTGCTCAGGGAGCGCCGATGAAGCGCATCGGTCAACCCTCGGACATGGCTGGCGCGGCAATCTTTCTAGCGTCCCCGGCGTCAAGCTACATCACCGGGGCGATTCTTCCCGTTGACGGTGGTATCGCAACGCTGGCTTAACTAGCCGGCGCAGTTCCCAGCGTTATTTTGATAGAGAGATGCTTGGTCCCGCGAACCAGGTGCAAAGTGATTACGTCGCCTGGCTTCAGGGCCGAAATCACCGAACTCACGTCTTGTGCGCTGGCAATGGTCGTGTTGTTAATGCCGACGATGATGTCGCCTTGCTGCACGCCCGCGGTTGCAGCACCGGTTCCGGCGATCGTGCTCATAACCACAGCGCCGCTCGACACTTTGAAGCCATACTGCTGTTGGAGCGACGGCGTTAGTGTCTCAATCTCGACACCAATGAAGGCACCGTGGTTCACGACACTCTCACCGGCCTTGAGGGTTTTCAGCAGAGACTCAATCGTCGAAACGGGAATAGCAAATCCAATGTTTTGCGTGGTCTCGCCGTCCGCCAACGTGCCAGCGACCGCGGTGTCCATTCCAATAACGTTGCCGCTCGAATCAAGGAGAGGACCTCCGGAGTTACCGGGATTGATGGCGGCGTCAGTTTGGATCATGTTGTTCAGCGTCTCAGACGAAGTACTCGTCCCGGCGGTCACTGTGCGACCGAGCGCGGACACGATTCCTTGTGTGACGGTTGGCGTACCGGCAGCGAGACCGAGTGCGTTGCCAATCGCCACCACCGCGTCGCCAACTTGAAGAGCGTTCGAGTTGCCAAAGGTCACGACGGGAAGATTTTTCGCGCCAGTAATGCGTATGAGGGCAACGTCGTCGATTGGATTGGTGCCGACCAACGTGGCTGGTTGAGCTTTCGTTGAGCCGCTCCGCGTAATCGTGATTGAACCACCTTGCGCGGCGGCGGCGATGACGTGATTATTTGTCACGACGAGGCCAGCTGACGTGATGATCATGCCGGTTCCTTGATCTTCTTGACCGCCGCCTTTCACGTCGATGCTGACGATTGAGGGCAATACTTTGGTAACCAACTTAGGAATACTCATGCCGCTGGGCAATATGGCGGCGCCCGGCGCCGTACTTACGGCGCTGATGGTGATGCCAGAACCAGGAGTTGACGAAGAAGAGAAGTGTCCAGCAAGACCTCCCACCAGGGCAGCGACAAGTAACAAGGACAGTCGCGTCGACCACAGTGTTCGAGGTTTTCTAATCTGCGACGAAAGGGGCGCTTCGTCCACAAAACTTGAACTGGCGCCTCGCACAACGTTTTCGGATTCCTCAGGAGACGCAGATGTTGCAGCGACCACGGGTGTCGTCCATGACGTTGATGGTGCGTCGTGAGCCGAGACAATGGGAGAAGAGGGAGGCGCTAACGCTCCTGCAGCGTCGGTAACTTCGGACGCGGTGTTGGAGAGGTTCCCTTCAGGCACGTTGGTCGGTATGTCACTCACTCCGCCATGCTATGCAACGAAGTTTAAACTTGGGCTAAAACCCGTTGAAATGTTTGGTTATCTCCGAGCGACTAGATTAGAACCCTATGTCTCGTCGCATTGAGATCGAAATCACCAGTCTGAATGGCGAAGTAGCTACGTGGCGTGCCGCGGGCGCGAAGCTCCCCAAGGGCGTCTTACAGACGTCGCTCATCCCTGGCGGCCCAGTGATCGGTAACGTCTATCGCGCCGACATCGAGCAGTTCATGGAAGGCATCGAAGTGCTTTCCGTGATGGCCCCTAAGACCGCTTCTCCCCTCGATCCAAAGAACGAACGCCTCGAACTCATCCAAGAGCCCAAAAAGGGTCCAGATGTCGTCGTTACGTACGCTCCCAAAGGACGTGGCGCAAGCCGAGGAGGGGAACGACACGACGGCGAGCGCCGTGATGGCGCACGCCGTGATTCAACGAAGCGCCCAACTACTCGTCGCGAGCCACGCGAACCGAGAGGCGCCTCAGCGTCAACCGGTGAGCGCGCAGAACGAGCTCCTCGCAGTGACCGTCCGGCTCGTGGGCCGCGCACCGAAGGCTCCGCACGTCCCGAGAGATCTGAAGGAGCGCCGCGCTCTGATCGGCCAGCTCGGGGCGCTCGCACAGAGCGTTCAGGTCGTCCCAGTC
>DATCBX010000236.1:0-2613 GCA_036511635.1 Acidimicrobiales bacterium
AGCGTTAACGCTCCCGAGGGACTCCTCGCTCTCGTCTTCGGTTTTGACGCAGGTGTCGCACTAGTCGACGCTCCAGGTATCGCCGCCGTTGGCTTTACCGGATCCGTACCAGCGGGTCGCGCGCTGTGGGCTCGTGCCAACGCTCGTCCAACACCAATTCCCTTTTACGGTGAACTTGGCGCGGCTAATCCTCTCGTCGTGACCCAAAGCGCCGCCACCCAGCGCGGCGTCGAGATTGGCACCGGGATTGCCGGATCGATGACACTCGGCGTTGGTCAATTCTGCACAAAGCCAGGTCTTCTCTTCATCCCTCGTGGCGATGACGGCGACGCCCTCGTGTCAGCACTCGTTAGCGCGCTCGAAGATACGTCGCCAATGACCATGTTGAGCGTTGGCATCGCCAAGCATTTTCGCTCCGGCTCAGACACGGTCAAAAATAGTGACACCGTCGTTCAATTGACGAGCCAAGCGTCCAGCGTGGGAACCAACGTGAGCGCCCAACTCTTTGAAGTCACTGCTACTGAGTTCGTCAGTCCTTCAAATGAGGCGCTTCGAGAGGAGTGCTTTGGGCCACTCGCCATCGTTATTCGCTTTGCCGGCCGCGACGATCTCACCTCAGCACTCGAGAGCGCCAACGCGGCGTTGACTTTTAGCGTCTTCACGTCACTCAACGACGAGGACGCGTCGTGGCTGATTGATCTTGGCCACACCAGAGCCGGGCGTGTTATCGCCAATGGTTATCCAACCGGCGTGGGCGTGAGTTGGTCGATGCAACACGGGGGACCTTGGCCCGCCACGACCGCGTCGTTCGCCACGTCAGTAGGGGCGGCAGGTATCGAGCGATGGTTACGACCCATTGCGTACCAGAGCGTTTCCGAGGAATTTTTGCCCGAAGCAGTACGCGACGGAAATCCACTCGGTTTCCCCCAACGAGTTGACGGCAGCGCGCGCTAGGCGTTCCTAGGCGAGAGGTTGGGGCAACGCCGCGCGAATCTCATCAGCGCGGCGCGACAGTGTGCGGGCCTTGTCAGTCGCGTCCTTGGACCCACAGCGCTCCAGCCAATTTGCCAACATCACGTAGCCATCTTGGGTCAACACAGACTCGGGATGAAACTGCACACCCTCGAGGTCGAGTGAACGGTGACGCATTCCCATAATGAGGCCATTCGATCGGGCGCTCACGATGAACTCCTCGGGCAATCCTTCATCCACGACAACAAGTGAGTGATAACGACCGGCTACAAGGGGATTGGTCACCCCAGCAAAAACGCCCATTTCGTCGTGCGTCACGAGACTCGCTCTCCCGTGGAGAAGTTCTGGTGCGGCGAGGACTTGCCCTCCAAAGGCTTCAGCCATCGCTTGATGGCCCAGGCACACGCCAAGGAGCGGCGTCGCGTTCTCGGCGCAGTAATGGACAATTGCCAAACAGTTGCCAGCAGATCGCGGGTGACCAGGTCCAGGTGAAATCAGCACACCATCGACGTGCATCCCTGAAAGTTCTTCCACGTTGACTTCATCGTTTCGTTTCACGGTGACGCTCGCGCCGAGCTCGGCCAAGTACTGGACGAGGTTGTAGACGAATGAGTCGTAGTTATCAATAACCAAAATCGAAGGGCCGTCAGTCATTGAGAGCAATCCTACGACCGATAGTCACTATTCTTTCTTCATGGAACCACTCGAGCGCGCGTCGTTCCTCGAACTCGTCGACCGAGGGTTCAACGTCATTCCCCTGCACACCACGTTGCAGCTCGACCGTGAGACTCCCGTATCGCTCTATCAACGCCTCGGTGAAAGATCAATATTCCTCCTCGAGAGCGCGTCGCTCGGCGAAGCGACCGGGCGCTATTCGTTCATCGGGCTCGACCGTCGCTGGCGACTCACCACCCGCGACGGCGAGACCGTGGTCGAGGGAGCGACAACACGCGTCAGTACACGCGCACCCTTAGAGGAACTACGTTCGCTTTTGTCGAGTTACACCACGTACGTCACGAATGAACTCCCGGACTTTTTTGGCGGCGCGGTGGGCTTTGTGACCTACGACTATGTGCGACGCCTCGAGCGCTTGCCCGGACGTTCTAGCGAACCAACCTGGCCAGACGTTGATTTCTCATTCCCCGACGCGGTATTGATCTGTGACCACCTCCGTCACTCCACGACCGTCGTCGTCCTCGCCGTTGTCGAGGAGGACAATCCGAGCGACGTGTTCGCAGCCGCCCTCGAGCGTCTCGATGAACTCGTCGAGACGTTATTAGCACCCCCGCCCGAAAGTGATTCCGCCACCGAACGACTCGTCGCCACCGCACCTCAACAGCGTTCGACAATTGACATTCGCACAATCGCTGCGGGGCTTTCGAATTTCAGCGCTGCCGACTATGCCGCGATCGTTGATCGCGCCAAAGAGTACATCGTGAGCGGCGACGTCTTTCAAGTCGTGCCGAGTCAGCAGTTCCAGCGTCGAAGCAACGTGAACCCACTTACTCTGTACCGAGTTCTTCGCGCGCTCAATCCCTCACCGTATATGTACTTGCTCGATTCGGGCGATAATCAGATCGTCGGAGCCTCGCCCGAAATGTTGCTTCGCGTGCACGACGGCGTCGTGAGCACGAGGCCCAT
>DATCBX010000237.1:0-4271 GCA_036511635.1 Acidimicrobiales bacterium
TAGACCCACAAATCATTAGTGGTCCAACGGGGTCACAAAGTGGAGCCTCCGCGGGTAGTTTCCGGCAATGACTTCTAGTCGACTTGGATCCCAAAGCCAGTTATTTTGAGGCGTGAACTACCTAATCTGCACACCGGAGATGGCGCGCGCAATGATGAGTCGCTGGATCTCGCTGGTGCCCTCGAAAATCGTGTAGATCTTCGAATCACGGTGCCAACGCTCAACCGGATAGTCACGTACGTAGCCGTACCCCCCGAGGATCTGAATCGCCTCTTCGGTGACCTTGACGGCCGTTTCACTGGCAAAGAGCTTGGACATCGAACCTTCGCCACTCGTGAAGGGCTTGCGGGTGGCGGCCATCCAACTCGCGCGCCACACGAGAAGACGCGACGCGTCGATACTCATCTTCATGTTCGCCAACTTGAAGGCAATCGCTTGATTCTCAATAATCGCCTTGCCAAACTGATGGCGCTCTTTGGCGTAGTCGAGCGAGTACTCATAGGCCGCGCGCGCAATGCCGAGCGCCTGAGCACCGACGGCTGGACGAGTGGCCTCAAAGGTCGCCATCGCGGCCTGACCCGAGGTCCTCTTGCCCTCGCCCGCGCGCGCCAACTTCTCGTCCAACTTTTCTTTACCACCCAAGAGGCAGTTTCCAGGAACTCGACAGTTCTCGAGCACCACTTCGGCGGTGTGACTCGCGCGAATGCCCATCTTCTTGAATTTCTGACCCATGCGAAGACCGGGTGTTCCTTCGGGCACGATGAACGAAGCTTGACCGCGACTTCCGAGCTTGGGCTCAACCGAAGCGACGATGACGTGCACGTTCGCGATACCGCCGTTCGTGATCCACGTCTTCGTGCCGTTCAAGATCCATTCGTCTTTCGCTTCGTCGTAGATGGCGCGCGTGCGTAGTGACGACACGTCGCTGCCCGCGTCAGGCTCAGAGACACCAAAGGCCGCGATCTTGATGTCGTCGGGCGTACCGAAACACTGCGGCACCCACTCCATCTGCTGTTCGGGCGTGCCGTTGCCGACAATCGCCGCGACGCCGAGCGTGGTACCCATGATCGCCATGCAAAGTCCCGCGTCACCCCACGCGAGCTCTTCGAGAGCGATCATCATCGACAGACCCGTGGGATCGCGAAAGGCGTTCATCATGAAGTCGAGTCCGTAAACGCCGAGTTTCGCGGCCTCTTCAATGAAGGGCCACGGCGTCTCTTCACGTTCATCCCACTCAGCGGCAATGGGGCGCATCTGTTGTTCAGCAAAGCCGTGCAACCAGTCGCGCAGCGTGATCTGGTCCTCGTTTAAATCCATCGAAAACTCGCTCATCATCGCACCTTGGGTCGGGCAGGTTACTTGCCGGTAACTAAACGTACTGTAGAAGCCCACCTGGCACAAAAAAAACAACCGCCGCCCGAAGGCGGCGGTTGCTTACAACAGAGAATGGTAATTAGTTAAGAATGACGCGCTTAGCCAACGGGCCACGGTCACCGGGTTCGATATCGAACTCAACAGCCTGTCCCTCAACGAGCGTCTTTCGCCCGTCACCTTGAATCTCCGAGTAGTGAACAAAGACGTCAGGCTGGCCATCAACAGCGATGAATCCCCAACCCTTTTCGTCGTTGAACCACTTGACGGTTCCTGCAGCCACTGTGGGCCTCCTTATTACTTTTACTTCCGGAACTCCGGTTTTGGGAGGGAACCACAACGGCAACCTCAGGGATAACGCTACTTGGTAGAGCCCTTAGCAAACAAGAGTGATTATGGGCGTCGGATCAAGGTTCCAGAGGCTCCATCTTCAACAATCCAGCCCCGCTGCACAAGCTCGTCTCGAAGGCGATCGGCTTCAGCCCAGTCCTTGGACAATCGTGCCTCGTCGCGCTCGTGAACGAGGGCCTCCGTGTGCTCATCGACGTCGTGGCTACCGGCAAGTAAGGAAAGTCCCATGGCACCAAAGAGCACGTTGACCGCTCCAGCTAGTCGGCGCGCCTGTGCCGCGTGTCCCTCGTCAGCGCTGGCGTTCGCGCTACTCACGGCGTCAAAGAGCTCCGCGACGGCGAGCGGAGTATTGAGATCGTCATTCATCAGTGCCACGACGCGCTCGTAGAGTTCGAGCGACTCTTCGGCCCACGAATGCGACGTCGCGACCACGAAGGTGTCCCCGCCAAGACCGTCGAGGTTGAAACGGCGCGCCAGCGCGTCAAGACGCTCAAGTGCACGTTCGGCGTCGGCGATGGTTGAGGGCGTGACTTCAATGGGCGAACGATAGTGCGACCTCAGTACCAACAGTCGGTAGGCGCGGGGATCCGTCTTCTCGAGTAGATCAGTGAGCGACGTGAAGTTGCCGAGCGACTTGCTCATCTTTTCGCCGCCCACCATCACCCAGCCGTTATGAGCCCAGTGTCGAGCGAAGCCTTTGTGCGCGGCTTCAGCCTGGGCTCGCTCGTTCTCGTGATGGGGGAACTTGAGGTCAAAACCTCCACAGTGAAGATCGAAGCCTTCGCCAAGAAGACCGAGCGACATCACGACGCACTCGGTGTGCCAACCTGGTCGTCCCTCGCCAAAGGGTGCGGGCCAGCGCGGCTCGTCGGGCTTCGCGTTTTTCCAGAGCGCGAAGTCGAGTGGCGAACGCTTTTCGTCGTTACCCTCGACGCGCGCTCCCGCACGAAGACTCTCGAGAGCCTGTCCGGCCAAGAGGCCGTAGTCCGGGACCGAGGAGACGTCGAAATACACGCCGTCGCTCGTCACGTAGGCAACGTCACGCTCGAGAAACGACGCCACCAGCTCGACCATCTCGTCGATGTAGTTCGTCGCGTGCGGCGCGTCATCGGGACGAGCGACGCCGAGACGCTCCATGGCGTTCCACCACTCACCTTCGAACTGGTGAACGACGTCAGACTCACTACGAGATTCGGCCCTCGCTCGCGCGATGATCTTGTCGTCGATATCGGTGATGTTCGAGACGTAGTGGACCAAGAGACCCTGGAACGTGAACCACCGGCGCGCGACGTCCCAGACCAGCGTGAAGCGGCCGTGTCCTAGGTGGGGCAGATTATCCACCGTCGGCCCACACACGTACATCGAGACCCGTCCGGGGCGTCGCAGGTTGAGGTCTCGGACCTCACCTTGGGCCGTGTCGTAGAGGCGAATCACTGTTCTAAACTACGCCAACCATGCCTGATACTTCTACGCCCTCTCCCTACGCCGTGCCCGAAAAGCCCACGGTAGACGGCCTCGAGACAACCTGGCAGGTGCGCTGGGACGACGAAGCCACCTACCGGTTCAACCGTGAGGCAACGCGCGCGTCGGTCTACAGCATCGACACGCCACCACCCACCGTCTCGGGCGAGCTGCATATTGGCCACGTCTTTAGCTACACCCAGGGCGACGTCATCGCCCGGTTTTGGCGCATGCGCGGCAAGGACGTCTTCTACCCCATGGGTTGGGACGACAATGGCCTGCCCACTGAACGCCGTGTGGAGAACTACTACGGCGTTCGCTGCGATCCCTCCCTCCCTTACGACCCCGACTTCGTTGCTCCAGAAAAGCCTTCGGACAAGAAGGTCTCCATCTCGCGAAAGAACTTCGTCGAGCTCTGTCTCCTCCTCACTGAGGTTGACGAAGAGGCCTTCAAGAAGCTCTGGCGATTTCTTGGCATCAGTGTCGACTGGAGTCTTGAGTACACCACCATCTCGCCCCACGCCCAAGCCGTCTCTCAGCGCGCCTTTTTGGAGATGCTCGCGCGCGACGAGGTTTACTCGAGCGTCGCACCAACGCTGTGGGATATCGACTTTCGAACCGCCGTGTCCCAGGCCGAACTCGAAGACCGTGAACGTCCCGGCACGTACCACCGTCTTTCCTTTACCCGAGGTGACGCCAACGGCACCGTAGAAATTGAAACGACGAGACCAGAGATGTTGGCGAGTTGTGTTGCGTTGGTGGCGCATCCCGACGACGAACGCTACAAAGAGCTCTTCGGCACTTTTGTCGTCACGCCGCTCTTCAACGTCGACGTCCCGATTCTCGCGCACGAACTGGCCGACCCCGAAAAGGGTTCGGGTATTGCGATGATCTGCACCTTCGGCGACACGACCGACGTCGTGTGGTGGCGCGAACTGAGTCTCCCCACGCGCGCACTTATTGGCCGTGACGGACGATTCCTTCCCGCGGACTTTGGCTCGGCGATGTTCCCCTCGCGAGACCCCGAAGGCGCGAACGCTCTCTACTCTGAGATCGAGGGCACGACGGTCAATCAAGCTCGGGCCACG
>DATCBX010000238.1:0-3009 GCA_036511635.1 Acidimicrobiales bacterium
GAGTTTTCAATCGTAGCAGTTGCTCTGGCAACAACTTCAGATCACGCGTTGGCAACAAGTGTCACATTTTCGGCGGATTTTGAGCGCCGTCCATCTTTTCGGGGGCGTAGCCGTCACTACTTTTGCGTCAGTTGCTTGACGTGAGACGTTGACGAACTGTTTTTGTCATTCCGGAAACGACCTGCTCAAACGAGTGGGTGATCATTGCCTTGATCTCCTTGTCGGAAACACTCCCGTCGAGTATCACGGTGTTCCAATGCGTCTTGTTCAGGTGGTACCCGGGTATCACTGCTTCAAACTCCTCTCGCAACTCGAGAGCGAGCATGGGTTCACACTTCAGCGATAGTGCAGGGGGAGTCTCGTCCGGCGAGAGAATCGCGAACATCTTTCCCGCCACTTTGTAGACGTCTACGTTTGGGCCAAAAGGCTGTTCTTCACTGGTTTCGGGAAACGTCAACATCAACGCCACAATTTTGTCAACTTTCATCACGATCACGTACCGAGTTTGTACGCGACATGTCGAGTGAGGTACACGTCGTACATTGCAAACTCAGCTGCTCGTAAGAATAAGGTCACAGAGCGCACTCGGCTGACAGAGTAATGGCGAGTGGCCACTCTCCATGGTTGCCACTTCGCTGCAGCGTTGCGACATGATCATTTGAAGACTCGGGTCAATGGCGTTGTCGTTCGTGCAGAGCACGTAGTGAGAATGAACATCGACGTCGAAGCCTTCGCGGGGACTGCGAAAGCTCGCTCTGGTCTGTGGTGTGAGTTGTGAGACGGCCCACGCGGCAACTTCGTCGCTGCAGTCTTGATAGAGCGCTTTCGCGGCAAGATCAGGATTGAGTCGCAAGTATTCACCGTCGATTTCAATGGCCTCATCAAGCAGTGTTCGAACGGATACCTCTCGAGCAGCTTCAGAAGCACTTTGACCAAGGGTGGGCACGAGCGCCGCGATATAGACCAGGCGCTCTAGGTTCTCGACTCGATCGGCGGCTTCAGTAATCACGGCACCGCCGTAACTATGGCCGACGAGAACAACCGGACCTTTGAGTGAGGCGACCTCGATGACGTCGTTGGCGTCGTCGGCGAGGTAGGTGTTGGAATGCGCGCCGTGCGTTGAGCTCGGCAGATCGAGCGCGGTCCACTGAACGCCTCGACGCGTGAGCTCCAAGCCCACCTCGCGCCAACACCATGCGCCGCCCCACGCGCCGTGGACGAGGATATAGGTAGGTTCGTTCATCGTTTCCGTTCTCTCTTGGAGAGAGACTAGGGCGAATATTCCCTAGAATGTCACCATGAACCGCCCATTTGACGTCGTCGCCATTGAAGAGAAATGGCAGGCTCGTTGGCTCGAAGAGGGCACGTACGAAGTCGATAACGATGACCCGCGCGAGCGTTTTTTTGCCCTGTGCATGTACCCGTACCCCTCGGGCGCTGCCCACCAAGGACACGTTCGAAACTACATCTTTGGCGACCTTGTCGTGCGCTATCAGACCATGCTCGGGAAAGCCGTTCTCTCGCCTTTCGGGTTCGACTCCTTTGGACTTCCAGCCGAGAACGCGGCTATCAAAGACGGGAGTCATCCTCGCCCGTACACCGAAGCACGTATGGCCGAGCTCAAGTCGTCGGTACGACGTCTCGGCGCCGTCTACGACTGGCGCCGAGAGGTCTTTAGTCACGACCCGGAGTACATCAAGTGGTCGCAGACGATTTTTCTTGCCTTCCTAAAAGAGGGGCTCGCGTATCGGGCCGAGGCACAGGTCAACTGGTGTCCGGGCTGCATGACGGTGCTCGCGAACGAGCAAGTACTGGCTGATGGAACCTGCGAGCGCTCTGGTGACCTCGTCGTGCGTCGGTTTCTCGAACAGTGGTTCTTCAAGATCACTGATTACGCCGATGAGCTCTTGAGTGGGCTGGATGAGTTGGAGTGGCCCGAACGCGTTAAGACCATGCAACGCAACTGGATTGGTCGGAGCGAGGGTGTCGAGTTTGATCTGCCCTTGGCATACGACAAGACGAAGTCTCTTCGCGTCTTCACGACTCGTCCGGACACGGGCTACGGCGTCACCTACGCTGTCGTCGCTCCTGAGCACCCGTTGTTGTCAATGCTTACGACCGATGACGAGCGGGTTCGCGTCGAAGAGATCATTACTCGTGCGAGCAGTACGTCGGAAGTTGAACGAACAACGTCTTCGAGCGAAGGTATAGGTCTCGAGAAGCGCGGTGCGTTCACGGGCAGTTTCGTTATCAACCCTTTCACCAAGGAAAAGGTTCCGGTCTACGTGGCTGACTACGTGCTCGGTAACTACGGCACGGGCGCCATCATGGCCGTTCCGGGAGAAGACGAGCGCGACTTCGATTTTGCGACTGTGCACGGACTACCTGTCGTGCGCACCGTGCAACCACCCGAAGGATATGAAGGCGGTTCGTATCACGGTGATGGCGAGCACATTAACTCAGGTTTCTTAAACGGTCTCGATATCGCGAACGCGAAGGTGAAGGCGACAGAATTCCTTATCGAGAATGCTGGCGGCGAAGCGAAGGTGAACTTCCGCCTACGTGACTGGCTCGTTTCGCGCCAGCGCTTCTGGGGTTGTCCGATTCCGATTATCTACTGTGACGATCACGGTGCGGTACCGGTGCCCGAAGACCAACTTCCCGTGCTCGCTCCTGACGACGTCGTCATGGATAAGAGCGGGCAGTCGCCACTTGCTACGCACGCGGGTTTTCTCAATACCAACTGTCCGATCTGTGGAAAGCCGGCGCGTCGTGAAACGGACACGATGGATACCTTTAATGACTCGTCGTGGTACTACCTACGTTTTGCCGATCCCTTCACGCCTGGCATGGCCTTCGATCCAGAAGAGGCGGCGAAGTGGATGCCCGTCGATCAGTACATCGGGGGCATCGAGCACGCGATTCTGCACCTTATGTACGCGCGCTTCTACTTAAAAGCGCTCGTCGACATCGGCTTTGCTCCGGGACTTCCGCGCGAGCCGTTCCATC
>DATCBX010000239.1:0-3531 GCA_036511635.1 Acidimicrobiales bacterium
ACGTGACGTACGAGCCACCGACGATGGCTTGAAGACCGAATGTTCCGACGAGGTCGACGCCAAGTGAGACGATGACCAACGTGATAGGTACGAGGTTCTTGCGCTGGAAGGGCGTGTAAATGAATCGATTGAGACACCACGACACAACCGAGCCGGTAAAAACGCCGGCAAAGAGCGCCACCCAGATTGTCATTCCGTGTTGATTGACCCAGTACGTGACGTAGGCGCTGTTGATCATGACGGAGCCGTAGGCCAGATTCAGCACGTTGGTCACCGCGAACTGCATGGTGAAGCCAACCGTGGCAATCGCGAGTACGGCCGCGGTGATAAGACCAAAGCCAAACGCAGGCATAAAGACGCTCAAAAGAATTCCTTTTATTCAGACATCAGCAGAATCCGCTTCTGCTGGCTATGACCAATTGCGGTAGTGCATTCCATTATCGATTTCTCTGTTATGACGAGATCAATCGGTGATTACTTACTCTGAGCTCGATGATCACGGCAATGGTGCCGTGATCATCGAGCTCAGATCTACTGCGGAATTACAGTTTGCCTAATTGCGCCGCACTGATAACGCCTACCGAAGTAGTGCTTCCCGTTGCGGTGTACTGGTCATCCTGGAAGGCGCCGAACGACGTGTGGTACGCGTCGAATTTGTATGTGCCTCCAACACCCTCGTATTGAATCTTCTTGCCAGCTTTTAGCGCAGCAACACCAGCGGCGAAAGATGTCACCACTTTGGCACCCGGCCCTCCGGCGGCGATTGACAAGATGTCCTTCTTGTAGACCGAACCCTTCGTCGACTTCGACTCCACCATTGCAAGTGCCGCGAGATTAATCGCGTCATAGAGGTGAACCGTGCCGTTCGCGGCCAGCAACGTTGAGAAGTTTCCAACGCCCTTCACTTTGCCCGCTTGTGCCATAACCAACCGCTTGAAGAGCGGGTACGCCGGCGTCGCCACTGACGACACTTGGTTGTCCGCGTCAAAGTTGGTGATGAAATTATTCACGCCGACCGCGCCCGTCACTCCTGAGAAGAATGTCGGGTCGATCATTGCGGACGTACCAATTACTGGAATCATCTTGTTGCCGTTGAGCTGGTAAATCTCTTTCAGAAGTGCAACACCTGCCGCGCCAAGAGCTTCCATCAGAATCACGTCCGGTTGAGCACTGACGATTGTTTGCGCTTCAGTCTGGAACGACGTCGCACTGATGTCCAAGGTCTCGTTCGCAACGACGGTCATGCCGGCTTTGGCGACGGCGGCCTGTGCGGGCGCCACGAAGGTCTGTGAACCAGCGTCATTACCGAACGCGAGAGCAATCTTCTTGAATCCCTTATTCTGAGCGATCGCGACCATGGCTACCGCGTCAGCGGCGTCCGGTGGAACGAGACGGAAGAAGTAGGGGAACTTGACGGAGTCAAACTCGGACTCGCCGGTCATGCACATCGACACCGTGCCATTGGCACCGAATACTGGTACAACCGTGGAAGCCTCATCAGAGGTGCAGCCAATGACGAACGCGAGGTTGGGGGTCGTCGCGTACATCTGGCGAACCGCCGGAACGGCGTCGGCAGGGTCGCCGCGCGTGTCCACCGTCTTACAGTTGATCTGATGGCCCAAAATACCGCCAACCTTGTTGATCTCTTGAGTAGCTGCGAGACACGCGGTCGCGTACTTTGGTCCGAGCACTGCGTCAACGCCGGTGAACGGAGCCACCGTAGCGATCGTCAGCGCAGGCTTTTTACTCGCTGCCAATGCCTTGGAGCCTGGCAAACCAATGGCCATGGTGGCCACTGCCAGCATCAATGCCACGAACAACGTGACTCTTTTTCGTAGGCGAACCGACATCGATCCCCCCGATGGTGCAAACAATAAATCCTTCATGATTCCCCCCAATTGTTTTTATCCACTTACTGCAAACTGCAGACTTTTAGAGCGACGACGTCTGTGCTCCCAGCGGCATCCACGGCCAATCCGCGGGTGCGCCTTCTTCCGCAACGACGCGGTTTGAAATTGTGCCGATTCCTTCGACGGTTACCTCGATGAGGTCACCAGGTAGCAGCCACACCGGCGGCGTGCGAGCGAAGCCCACACCCCCTGGTGTGCCGGTGGCGATGACGTCACCGGGCTGGAGCGTGGTGAAAGAGGAAAAGTACTCGACGGCCTTGGCGACGCTGACGATCATGTCCGACGTACGAGCCGACTGCATGACCTCGCCATTGAGCGTGGTGGAAATCGCTAGGTCCGTTATGTCGACCTCGTCGACGGTAACGACGTTGGGACCGATGGGCATTGTGCCGTCAAAGTTTTTCCCGGGTGTCCACTGGGTGGAGGCACGCTGCCACTCACGCGCGGAGCCGTCGTTCATGACGCTGTAGCCGAGGATTGCGTCCATTGCATCTTCGGCCCTAATGTAGCGGCCGCCTCGACCCACCACAATGGCGAGCTCGCCTTCGTAATCGAAGCGCTCGCTAAGAGTGGGCTTGACGAGATCGTCGTAAGCGCCAATGACACTGCCGGCACCACGTACGAAGGATTCTGGCCACTTCGGCACCTCGCGTCCGCCTTCAATGGCGTGTTCGGCGTAGTTAACGCCAAGACACAGGATTCTCGTGGGGTTTGGTGTTGAAGGGCCGAAGTCAGCGTTGGCGAACTGCTTGCCCGCGCCCGTGGACGCGGCTCGTGCATGGTCGAGAGCGCTTGAGCCTCCCGCCGCTAGGCCGTTGATGCTCACGAGGTCAGCGTTTCCGGTGGCCTCGGCGAGGTCAACGTAGCCGTCCGTACCTTGAACGTGCAGACGCAGCCCTTGTTGAGTCCTGATCGTCGCAAACTTCATTCGTCATCCCCTAGTTTCTCAACCAATTTGGTTTAATTGGTTGAATTCAGCGATTGTAGAGGGCATAATGAAACATGTCAATCAGCTTCTATTAAATCTTTTCAACACAATTTGTGTTTAAAGTCCATTGGTAGCATTGGTTCGACTCAGAGTGCCGAAGGATATGGGGACTTAGTGCGAAC
Organism: Acidimicrobiales bacterium; assembly: GCA_036511635.1. Classification (GTDB taxonomy): domain Bacteria; phylum Actinomycetota; class Acidimicrobiia; order Acidimicrobiales; family RAAP-2; genus RAAP-2. Next base: position 3,021 of record DATCBX010000239.1, read on the forward strand.
AGTATCGAGAGAGCATCTTCTCATCGTTGCGAGCGACGTTCTCGCGATTGCCGCTCGGACCGGTCTTAGTGAAGGTAGCCGTCTGCCAACCGAACGAGAGCTAGCGACCAGTCTTCAATTGACGCGCACGACAATTCGAAACGTGATGGCGCTGCTCGAAGAAGAAGACATCGTCTCTCGAGAGGTCGGTCGCGGAACGTTCTTGCGTATTGACCCACGAAGCGGCCTCCCACCGAGCATCGGTTCGACGTCGCACTCATCGATTGCAAGTTCGGCAAGTCCAAGTGACGTCATGACCGCACGCCAACTGATCGAACCATCGGCCATGATGTGGATCGTTGAAAACGCGACAATCAATGACTTTGATGAGATTGAACGTTGTCTTCAAGGTAGTGAGAACGCGACCAACTACGACGAAGTGGAGAGTTGGGACCTCGCGTTACACCGAGCGTTTATCCGCGCCTCACACAGCCCGCTCATGGAGAATATGTACCTCCTTATCGATGAGGCT
>DATCBX010000240.1:0-2894 GCA_036511635.1 Acidimicrobiales bacterium
ACCTTGTCGTGGCTCGACGCGCGCCCATTCAATGGTGAGACGCACGCCGTCAAAGCCGAGACCCGGCACGAAGTCGAGCACCTTTTCATAGTTTCGCCAGAGATCGTCGGTACTGAGAACTCCGGCGTGACGACCAAGCGCAATCGTCGGCGCGTAACACGTCATTGGTCCACCGGGACGATCAAAGCCACCCTCCACGGCGTAACCCTCAAGCGTTACGAACAGCAGAGGTCGCGTGGTCATGGATTCAGTTTCGCACGGACGCCGGATATCACCGTCAACTAGCGTTTCCCCCGGTGGCCCCTTGGGCCCTTTGAAGGAGAACTCATGGCCGATGAAGTACTGCGCGAACGACGTGGACACGTTGAACTACTCACCATTAATCGCCCCGAAGCACGCAACGCGATCAACCGCGCGACGGCGTTGGCATTAAGTGCCGCCCTCGACGACTGCGAGAGTGACGACGACGTGTGGGTCGTTGTCTTAACGGGAGCCGGCGACAAAGCGTTCTCGGCCGGAATGGACCTGAAGGCCTTCGCGACGGGCGAGTTCCCCATCACTGAGAAGGGATTTGGCGGCATTACCAAGCGCGACTTCTCAAAGCCCCTTATCTGCGCCGCAAACGGATCGGCCCTCGCGGGTGGCTTCGAAATGATGATCAGTTGTGACATGGTCGTCGCGGCCGATCACGCCAAGTTCGGTATTCCAGAAGCAACACGCGGACTCGTCGCGGGCGCCGGAGGACTCATTCGCCTACCTAAGCGCGTACCGCTCACGGTGGCGTATGAATTGGCACTCACCGGTGATCCCATTGATGCTCAACGCGCCTACGAACTCGGACTCGTCAACCGGGTCGTGCCCGGTAGTGAAGTGCTCGACACCGCGGTCGCGTTGGCGGGGCGAATCGCAAAGAACGCCCCTTTGGCGGTGCGCACGTCAAAGGACGTCATGCGTCGATCGCTCGAAATGAGCGAAGCCGCCGCGTGGGACGCGAACGACGAAGCCTTCGCGATGATTGGTCGAAGTGGCGACGCCATGGAAGGCGCGATTGCCTTCGCCGAGAAGCGCGAACCTAACTGGCAAGGCAACTAATACTTTCTTTAGTGATCGTTTAGTGCAGATGGTAGACAACGGCCGAGGTAACGGCCGCACCCACGACGACAACGGGGAAGGGTGCTTTCGCAAACAGTAAGGCGAGCGCGACACCGAGTCCGGCGAGTCGGTGGTCGAGAACGATGCTCGTCTTGTTCACGAGACCTTCAGCGATGACCAGCGCACTGAGCAGCGAAATGGGCACGAGAGCATTGACGCGTTGAAGGCGAGGGTGCGCGAGCCATCCTGCGGGTATGTAGTAGCCGAGCAGTTTGATGCTGAAGCACGCGACACTCGTCGTGAGGAGCACAACCCACGCAGTTGTCTGACTCATCGCTCTCTCCAACCAAAGACCACAGCGACGAGCGCGCTCGCGATGATGGGAACACCCGCCGACAACCAGGGTGTGACGATCATCGCGAAGACCATTGACGACACCGCGACGATACGAAGAAAAGGTGTCGTGAGACGCGGCCAGAGCAGACCGAGGAATGCTGCCGGCACGGCAGCGTCAAGTCCCCAGGCGGCGGGAGTACCGAGCGCCTTCGCGCCCAGCGCGCCAACCAAGGTGAAGACATTCCAAAAGAGAAAGACGCCGGCTCCGGTAAGCCAAAATCCGTAGCGCATGGCACGAGGTCCGCGAGGCGTCTGGGCGAGGGCGACGCCCGTTGACTCATCGATCGTGACGTGTGCGGCGAAGAAACGCCGAACACCTTTCGCTTGAACAAGTGGCGCCATCTGCAACCCATAGAGCGCGTTGCGGGTGCCGAGCATCGTGGCAGCGGCGACGGCACCGAGTGCCCCGCCACCCGCTGCCATGACACCCACGGCCGCGAACTGGCTCGCTCCAGTAAAGGTGAGAAGAGAGAAGAGGCACGTCTGGAGAACCGAAAAGCCTGCCGCGATGCCGGCCGCCCCAAAGGCCACGCCGTACGCGCCCACCGTCAAGGCCACGCTAAAGGCGTCACGAAGAGTGTCACGGGGCGCGGACGTCACGATCTCATTCTTACCGAGCCTGATGAGAGAGCCCAGCGGTGCAGTGGAGCCTCCACCTGGGGGCACTACTGTTGGCCTTACGCATGTCAAAGGAGAAGACCGTGTTCTTTGGGGAAATTTTGGGACCGGATCTCATAATTGTGGTCGTCGTAATCGCTGTGCTCGTCTTTGGCGGAGCGGCAATTCCCAAGTTTGCTAAAAACCTTGGATCCGCAAAGAGTGAGTTTGAAAAGGGATTGAAAGAAGCGAAGGAAGCCGGTACCACGAAGGCCGCCGACGCTGCTGACACGAAGGCGCCCGAGACCGACAAGTAGTTTCGTGGACATTATTGAGCTCGCCGATCGCGCCTGGCGCGGCGACGATCCCCACCAACGCGCGAACCCCCTGGGTACCGGTGGCCATCTAGCGAAGATTACCGACGGTGTTGTCTTTTTGCCGAATTTTGGTAACTGCACCGCGTTCGAAACTGACGACGGGCTCGTCATGGTTGACACCGGTTCGATTATCACCGCGCACGTTGTCCACCAAGAGATTCGCTCCTGGAGTGCAAAGCCGCTTCACAGCGCGATCTTCTCTCATGGTCACATCGACCACGTCTTTGGCGTTGGACCCTTTGATGAAGAGGCCGAGACCAACGCGTGGCGGCGCCCCACCGTTCTAGCCCACCACCTCCTACCTAAGCGTTTCGAGCGCTACATCATGACCGCCGGTTACAACCAGGTCATTAATCGTCGTCAGTTCGCCGTGGCGAACTTGGAGTGGCCTACTGACTATCGCTTTCCCGACGAAACCTACGAACACGAGCT
>DATCBX010000241.1:0-4426 GCA_036511635.1 Acidimicrobiales bacterium
CAATGCATTGACGAACGAGCACGACATCGCGACAAGTGTGGCCACGAGCGCACAAAGTGTCTTTGGCGCTGACGACGCCATGGTCTCTTTAGAGGGCGATCGCACCACAGCGACACGCGTGATTGCCCACCGCGGCAAGCACGCGGCCAACGCGAGCGCACTCGACGGTCCAGAGTTCGACAATCTTCCAACGAACCGCGTCGGCATGACGGTGCCGTGGACCGACGGCGAATGGCTTGTCGCTCCAGTTCTTGAGCGAAGAGATCAGGCTCGAGGCGTGATCGCGATTCGCCGGGAGCTGGGGCCAGCTTTCAGTGCAGAGGACGTTGAAGTATTGACTCTGTTGGCCCAAACCGCCTCCACCGCACTCGGCGCGTCGCAGATGAGTCGAACAATTCAAAACAGTGAAGCGCGGTGGCGCGCACTGGTTGAAACCGCGCCGGTTGGCATTGTTGAAGTAGACGCGACGAGTCGCGTTCGATGGTGGAATCGAGCCGCTAGCAAGATATTTTCGTGGCCCGAACATACAGGAGACCTGGAAAGTTTCGAACCGCGTTTCCCCGAAGATGCCTGGCATCAGCTTCGCTCGCTGTGGTCCGACGTGCTGAGCGGCGGCGCGGGACTCGGCCGCGACTTTCTCGACGTTGAAATTGGTTCTCGACGCCGCGACCTCACGGCTTCGGCTGTCCTACTGCCAAGGAGCGGTAGTGGAGCAAGGGGAATTCTGACCCTTATTGACGACGTCACCGACCAGCGACAGATGGCCACCGAGAATCGCTTCGCCCATCGGATGGAAATCCGTGGCCAGGTAGCGAGCAACTTGGCCCACGACTTCAATAATCTGTTGACCTTGATCTCTGGCTACGCGGAGATTCTCTCGCAAAACCTCGCTTCCGATGAGCACTCATTGAAAATGGTCACGGACATCCAATCGACCGCCGCCAGGGCTTCGGGGCTCACGGGACAGTTGCTGGCAATTGGAAGGACGAAACCTGCCGAACCGGTCATCGTCGATCCGGTGGTCGCCATCGAGTCAATCGCCGAAGTTCTAGAACGAATCCTTGGCGCTGATATCGCACTTGATTGGTCTTTCAATCCAGCGTCCGAAAGCGTCTACGTGGACGCTGACCAGTTTGAACAGATGATGTTAAATCTTGCGCTCAACGCACGAGACGCGATGGTCGCGGGAGGACAGTTGAGCATTTCGGTTGAAAACGTTGATCTTAAATCGACGGCCACCCTTGAATCCAACCTGCCCGAAGGGCGGTACGTTCAGATCAACGTTGCTGACACGGGTCATGGAATGGACGAAGAGACCAAGCGACGTTGCTTCGAGCCAATGTTCACGACCAAGGGTCCCTTCAAGGGGTCCGGACTCGGACTCTCCGCCGCTCGACGCCACGTCGAAGAGAGTGGCGGCGTGATCCTCTGCACCAGCGAGGTCGGCTACGGGACGACCTTTCAGATTGTCCTCCCGGCAATCACGCACACCGGAGTCCGAGCAACACCGGCCAAATCTTTGGATCAGCCTCTTTCATCGACCACCGTGGTGCTGGCCGAAGACGATGAGGACCTTCGCCGTCTTATCGGGCAGGTGTTGAGGAGAATTGGCTATCACGTACTCGAAGCGAGCACGGGCGAACAAGCGATTGACGTTGCACGGAACTTCGACGGGGCAATTGACCTTCTCCTCAGCGACGTCGTTATGCCCTCGATGTCAGGACGCGATGTTGCTCTCACGTTGCAAGAGCTCAATCCTGACCTACGTGTCCTGTTGATTTCTGGAAGCGAGAACGCCGCGGTACTCGACGGTCTTATTCCTGGGACCGCCGCGTTTCTGTCCAAGCCCTTCAAACCCAGTGAACTCATCGAACAAATGTTGCGACTACTCGCTACCTAGCGCTGGCGCCGACACTGCGTTTGTTGGACGCGCACTCCCCAGTCGAATGACATTTACAGAGTTGCCAAAAGTACAGCGGGCGCGTTCGCAAACTTCATGCAGGTTTCTCGACCGAGTCGACCTTCGCCACGGGGTTCGCCGCGACGGCTCCTGGCTCGAACCGGTAGCCCGCCCCACGCACCGTCCGTATCCAAAGTGGGCGATCGGGGTCGACTTCTATCTTTGTGCGCACGCGACGAATGTGTTCGGTAACGGTCGCTTCGTTCTGCCAGTCGCTCGATGACGACCAGACGTGTTGGAGGAGTTGGTCACGCGAGAACACCTGTCGAGGGGACGACGCGAGGAACACGAGGAGCGCAAATTCCTTCGAGGTCAACTCGAGTAAGTTCCCAGCCAACTTCACTTCGTGAGTAGTCTCATTGATTTCAAGATCACCAAAGCGCAAGTTTGACTTATTAATTCCCGACGCGTTCGAATTGGATCGCCGAAGAACTGACTCGATTCTCGCGGAGACTTCGCCGAGCGAAAAGGGTTTGACGATGTAATCGTCCGCGCCCATCTTGAGTCCCGCAATCCTCTCAGATTCGAGACCTCGACCGGTGAGAAAGATTGTGGGCACGTCACTGATCAAACGGAGCTCGCGAAATACGTCGCGACCGTCGTCAGTGCCCAGCACGATATCGATAAGAACGAGATCGGGAGCCAGCGACGACGTTGCGCTCAGTGCACTTACGAAGTCAGGCGCGACGAGCACTTCGTAACCTTCAGAGGTCAGAAACGTCTCCAGCAATCCGACAATTTCATCGTCATCTTCAACTACCAGAATCTTCGTCAAGACGCACGACCCCACGATGAACAACCCGATTCCTCGAAATCGACTGGAGTGAGTAGGCGCGTGCAGTCCCACTTGATCATTCGTCGCACCAAACGAGGAGAGATAGGAGGCACCACGATGATTCTATGGCGACACCCGTTGATTTCTTGGGAGCTGATGACCTACCTTGGTCATCTCTTCCGAGTTCAACTGAGTCTTTCTTGCCAATGTCGATTCATTGATCCATCAGCCTTGAAGAAACCATGCGAGAGCGCCTCTACGCCTTGCGATCAGCCAACGCTTCGTCAAAAACGCGCAACGCCCTCGGACCCCACACCGTTCCGGGGCCACCGTTCATCGCTATCGCGACGCCAATCGCCTCACCAACCTGTTGGCGCGTAACGCCGCCTCGAACAGCGCCGCGAGCGTGCGCGACGATACAGCCGTCGCACTCTCGAGTGATGGCGATCACCAGCGCCAGTAGCTCCTTCACCGCACCGTCGAGCTCGCCCTTGGCCATAGCCGCCGTCGACATTGTCGCGTAGCCCTTCATAACGTCTGGAATGAGTCCCGCTAGATCAATCGCCGGCTGGCGGAGCTCTTCTCGAATTTCATGCATCGTGTCCATAACCACCTCCGTAGGTGAGCGTAGCCACTACCGCATCGCCACTAGCGATCGTGTCAATTTCCTATGATGACGAGGTGAGTGTTATCGACAATCTTCTCGAACACAATCGCGGATACGTAACAACCCACGGTCACCGTGAACTGTCGACCGTCCCCCAGCTCCACCTCGCCGTGCTCACGTGCATGGACTCGCGCCTTGATCTCTTTGGCGCGCTTGGTCTCGATTTGGGTGAAGTTCACTTGGTTCGAAACGCTGGCGGTCTCGCGACCGACGACGCCATCCGCTCACTACTGCTGAGCCAACGTCTCCTCGCCACGCGTTCGGTCATGGTCATTCACCACACACGCTGTGGACTTGAGTCCTTTGAAGAAGAGACGCTTCTGAACGAGATCACGAACGCCGTGGGCGCGCGCCCGCCGTTTCGCCTCGGTGCCTACCGCAACGTCGACGATGACGTTCGTGCCACGGTCGCCACCCTGCGCGAAAGTCCTTTCGTCGACGACACTGAAATCCGCGGGTTCGTGTTCGACGTGGATGACGGCGCCCTACGAGAAATTACAACGCTCTAAAGACTCTTCTTGAAGCCCTGGCTGGTCTGTTCGAAACCGTGCGCTTCATAAAAGCGATGCGCGTCTCGTCGAACGTTTCGACTGGTTAACTGCACGCGGTAGCAACCCTTTTCACGCGCCAGGGCTTCGGCGGCGTCGAGCATGCGCGAACCGATACCTCGCCCACGCAGGTCTTCGCGCACGTGCACACTCTCGAGTTCCGCGCACCAGCCACCGGTGTGTTGAAAGTGAGGAAAGACCATGACCTGACAGACGCCGACGACGTCGCCTCCTAGGTCGGCAACGAGCACGTCGCCACGTCGCTGGCGCGTCTCTTCAACGGCTGCCCAGTACGCGTCGACGTTCTTCTCGTCCTCGACGTCGGGAGTCAGTGACCCGCCCTGTATGACGAGTGACGCGGACCGAACGTCACTGAGTTCAATTGGACGAATAACAACGTCCACGTTTAACGACGTGGATCGATGGGCGTGAGCACGCCCACACTCTCTTCAATAGCCTCCGCCGCGTCGAGGCAG
>DATCBX010000242.1:0-6625 GCA_036511635.1 Acidimicrobiales bacterium
CACCGTAGCGCCCCGGCTTTTGACCAACTCGAGCCCAGCGCCACGATGTTCGAAACCGGCATCAAAGTAGTCGACCTACTCGCGCCGTACGTTCAAGGTGGCAAAATCGGCCTCTTCGGTGGCGCGGGTGTTGGTAAGACCGTACTCATCATGGAGATGATTCGCCGCGTTGCTGAACAGCACGACGGCGTGTCGGTCTTTGCCGGCGTGGGCGAGCGCACTCGTGAAGGTACTGACCTTCTGCTCGAAATGCGCGAGTCCGGCGTTATCGAAAAGACCGCGTTGGTGTATGGCCAGATGGACGAACCACCTGGTGTACGTCTTCGCGTAGCGCTCGCTGCGTTGACAATGGCTGAGTACTTCCGTGACGTAAAGAACCAGGACGTGTTGCTCTTCATTGACAACATCTTCCGTTTCGTGCAGGCCGGCTCTGAGGTCTCGACGTTGCTCGGGCGTATGCCCTCAGCCGTGGGCTATCAGCCCACGCTCGCCGACGAGATGGGCGAGCTCCAAGAGCGCATCACCTCGACGCGCGGTCACTCGATCACCTCGCTGCAGGCCGTCTACGTGCCCGCGGACGACTACACCGACCCCGCGCCGTTCACGACCTTCACCCACCTTGACGCCACGACCGAACTCAGTCGTCAGATTGCCGCACTTGGTATTTACCCCGCGGTCGACCCCTTGACCTCGACGTCGAACATCTTGGCGCCCGAAATCGTGGGTGATCGTCACTACGCGGTTGCTCGCCAAGTGCAGCAGATCCTGCAGCGCTACAAAGAGCTTCAAGACATCATCGCGATTCTTGGACTTGACGAACTCTCTGAAGAGGACCGCATCACGGTCACGCGAGCACGCAAGATTCAGCGCTTCTTGTCCCAGCCCATGTTCGTCTCGAAGATCTTCACTGGTATCGATGGCATCAACGTGCCCGTGCAAGAGACCATTGAGTCCTTTGAGCACTTGGTCAAGGGCGACCTCGACAACTTCCCCGAGCAGGCGTTCCTCAACGTTGGCGGTGCCGCTGACGTTGAGAAGAAGGCCGCGGAGATCGCGAAGAGCTAATGGCCGTTTTGACCGTAGAGATCGTGTCGCCCGAGGCGGCGTTGTGGGCGGGACCAGCAACGGCTCTCGTCGCGCGTTCGTCAGAGGGTAACTTCACGATTCTGCCCCAACACACGAAGACGGTGGGTGACATCGTGTCGTGCGTCGTACGCGTCGATACCGCCGAAGGCGAAGTTGCCTTCGCGGTCCATACGGGTTACTTTCAAGTCGGCCCGGGACTCGCCGAAGGCGAGACGCTCGCGACGGTGCTTGCGGGTGTGGCCGAACGCACGAGTGAGATTGACGTCGCGCGCGCCCAAGCCGCCAAGGAAGTCGCCGAAGCCCAGTTGGCCTCAGCGTCGAAGGGCGACCAAGAGGACAGCGCGGACTATCTGATTGCCCTCGCGGCGCTCGAGCGTGCTGAACTTCGTTTGAGCGCAGCGACAACTAAGTAAGTGTTAGCGTCCCGACACGTAGTTCAGAAGGTCCGTCTTATCGTGCTCGAGCTCTTCGAGACGGGCCTTTACAACGTCGCCAATTGAGACCAGGCCTACGAGTTTCCCCTCTTCGACGACGGGTACGTGACGAATGCGACGTTCGGTCATGGTGGTCATCAGCTCGTTGAGTTCTGTTGACTCAGAGCACACCGAGACGCCCTTGCTCATCAGTTCCGACACCTTTTGATTCAGAGCACTTTCGCCGTTGGTGGCGAGCGCTCGTACGACGTCGCGTTCTGAGAAGATCCCCACCAGAGGCGGCGTCGCGCCGGTGACGACGAGCGCGCCGATGCCGCGCTCCTTTAGAACCGCGAGCGCGTCGGTGACGGAACGTTCCTGTGAAATTGTGGCCACGTCGTGACCCTTGGTAGCTAGAAGATTTGAGACACGCACTGCGTACCCCCTTCGTTCACGCCGTAGCGTAAGAGACCCTCCGGGACCCTAAGGCGGAGGATACGCCCGGTCAATCCACAAAGCAACCGTTCACAGCGACCTCATACTGTGAAACATCTCACGACCAGGTCCTCAACCTCGGCATTGTGACCGGCGAGATTCGAGACATTGGACCATCCAACTTTTCTGCCGAGAATTTCCGAGCAACGTGTGAAATTAGTTCCCGTCTTTGCGTGCAGGCGTTCGGTGACGAAGAGGAGATGAACGGAAAAGTACACTGCCCTCAATCAAAATGACGGGGTCCTCGCTGGTGCGCGGCGCAATTGGCCCCTTTGACCACGGTTGCGATGCGGGTCGCGGTTATGCGGGCGAAGGAATACGGCCCCCGATCGCCAGTAGGAAAGCCCTCGCGTGCGTTGCCCCCAGAAGAACTTCGGAGAAATTGAAGAGGTTTCATGGATTTAGAGAGCGATTTAAGTAATCTATGAATTCATGGATATACTAATTCCATGAATGACCTGAGAAACAGTAAGCCGCTCTACGTCGCCAAAGCTGAACTCTTCAAGTCTTTAGGGCATCCGGCACGTATACGAATTCTCGAGTTGTTGGTGGCTGGCGAGATGTCAGTAAGCAACCTGCTCGTCGCTACTGGCCTTGAACCTTCTTCTCTTTCTCAACACTTGAAAGTCGTAAAAAACACCGGACTTGTTCAGTCCAGTCGTGCCGGAAATATTGTGACGTACCGCGTGACCGATCCTTCGGTGGGCGAATTCCTTGCCGCGGCCCGAGCGGTCCTCGCGACAACGCTTGGTCGTGCGCTTCAAACACTCGAGGACCTAGTGGGTCCTGTGTGACGACGGCGGTGTTGTTACGGGGCGGGATTTCCCTCGACTCTCGATGCATGATGCAACTAATCGACGCCCATTCGTCGTGGTCGGTCGAGAGGTAGGACTGATGTCGACGTTACGGTACCGCAAGGGATCCATCTTTCGCTCACTTGTCTCCAGAGCGCGTACTGAGCGTGCAGTCTCGATGCCCGACGTGATACCTGGCACCAGGCTACGAGGTTCACTTCAACTTCGCCACGTGGACGCTGGCTCGTGTAACGGTTGTGAAGTAGAGATTGCCTCGGCGTTTGCGCCAACGTACGACGCCGCACAATTTGGCGCTCGATTGGTTGCTTCACCGCGCCACGCGGACGGTGTCTTAGTTACCGGCGTCGTTACCCGGAACATGGCCGGAGCGTTAGTACGAACACTTGACGCGCTGCCTCGACCGGCCGTCGTCGTCGCGTGTGGCGACTGTGCGGTGAGCGGTGGCATCTTTCGAGACGCCTACGGAGTTGCTGGGGCGCTGGATTCCTTCGTCGACGTGGACGTTCGCATTCCCGGTTGTCCTCCTCATCCAGAAGCGATTACCCAGGCGCTGCGTAGCCTCAGCGGTCGATAATCGTGGTGCTCTTCCTTGCTGGTCTGGGCTGCTGCGTCCTCGGTCTTGTCGCGGCAATGGTCTTCTCGGTCGAACGTCGAGTCGTTGTCGCGTCACTCAGTGGTTCGTTGGGGTGTCTCCTGACATTTGTCGCGGCGTCTCACGTGTTGATCAGCGGACACGTGTCGTCGTTCCATTCATCACTCGTTCTACCGTTGAGCGGAGTAAGCCTTACGCTCGACCCTCTCGGAGCGCTGTTCGTGGCGATGACGTCTTTCGTCGGTGTCGCGACGCTTGTGTACTACGTGGGTTACGCGAAGAACGAACTTCGTTCTCGCACGGCACTCAGCCTGCTGCTGTTATTTTTGATTGCACTTTTGACCGTGCCAGCGGCGTCGAGTGTGGTCACCTTGATGTTCTCATGGGAACTCATGGCATTGAGTTCGATGTTGCTGATCATGGTCGAACAGCGTCGACACGCCGAAGCGCGCGTTGCCGCCCAATGGTACGGGGCAATGACCCAGCTCGGGGCGGTGTCAATTCTTCTTGGACTTCTTCTGTTGTCACTAAAGAGTGGTCAAACATTCGCTGACATCAGAGCGCACGTCGCCGCGATGTCGCCGACGCTACGATCGTTTGCCTTCGTCCTCACTTTGATCGGCTTCGCGTCGAAGGCGGGCGCCGTACCGTTTCACGTGTGGTTACCTAAGGCTCATCCCGAGGCGCCGAGTCCGGTGTCGGCGCTGATGTCGAGCGCGATGGTCGCCATGGGTGCGTACGGCATCGTGAGAGTTGGCAACGATTTGTTGGGCGGCGGCGCGCTCTGGTGGTGGATTATTGTCGTCGCGCTCGGTGTCGTGTCCGCACTCTTCGGCGCGCTGCACGCGGTGACGAGTGTTGATCTCAAGCGACTACTCGCCTATTCCACCATCGACATCCTCGGGCTCGTTCTGATCGGTGTTGGATGTTCTGGAGCTCTCGCCGCGACCGGTCACCCCGGGGACGCTCATCTTGCCTTGATCGGCGCCTTGCTCCTTGTCGTCGCGCACGCGTCATTTAAGGGCTGTCTCTTCCTCGGTGCCGGTGCCGTTGAACGCGCGACGGGCTCTCGAAGTCTCGATCAACTCGGGGGACTGATTCGCCGAATCCCGATAACGACGGCCCTTTTCGGGATCGGCGCTCTGTCGATCGTCGCCGTGCCCGCGTTCAGTGGTTTCTCCAGTGAATGGCTCTTGCTGCAGGGACTACTCCACGGCTTCGTCGATAAGAGTTCACCGACTTTGATCGTGCTCTTGGTGGGCGTCGTGGCGCTGGCGCTGACGGGTGGCTTAACGGCCGTTGCGTTCGTCAAAGCCATTGGCATTGGATTTCTGGGTCAAGCGCGATCCACTGGCGCGGCGTCGGCTCACGAAGTTCCGCGCGCGATGCAAATCGGAATGGGAATTTTGTGTATTCCTTGCGTCGTACTTGGTGTGGCGCCCGGCTTGGTGATTCCCTTGGTGAGCCGTGCCGCAAACGCAGGCACTGCCAACGTCGCCTCTCGTTCGCTCGAGAGCGGAATCGGACTCACGCTCGATCACGTGCGCGGCGCGATCGAGCCAATGTTGCTGTTGGCGGGCTTCTTATTGTTCGTCGCTCTCATCTCGGGAGTGAAATCGCTACTTCGACGTCCCGCGCGCAAGGTGGGGGCCTGGCGTGGCGGCGGCGGCCAGCCCACGGCTCGAATGCAGTACACGGCGACCTCGTACGCCGAGCCACTCCAGCGCGTGTTCTCTGACGTTCTTCGCCCAGAGATTGACGTGGAAGTCACCCACGCCGTCGAATCGCACTATTACGAACAGTCACTCTCCTACGAGATTCGTGTCGACGACGCCGTTGAGCGACTCGCGTACCAACCGGTGATCCGTACTCTCACGCGCGTCGGGCTGGCTGCGCGGCGTCTTCAAAACGGAAGCGTTCACCGCTACCTGGCGTTTGGCTTCATCGCGCTTCTCATCGTGTTGGTGGTGCTGGCATGACGAACGTCGGCTCTTCTCTCGTCTACGCAATCATCGCGTCCATCCTTCAAGTCGCCCTCGTCGCCCTTGGTGGGCCGCTGCTGATGGGTCTGATGGCCAAGGTTCGAGCCCGCGCCGAAGGACGGGTGGGCGCGCCGATCCATCAGCCGCTTCGAGATCTGCGAAAGCTCATGGGGAAGGAAGGTCTGCGCGCGCACCATTCGAGCGCGGTGCTAGCTGTGGTGCCGCTGGTCGTGCTGGGCTCCACGACGCTGGCAGTGGCGATATCGCCGCTGGTAACGACACACCCTCTCTTGAGTGCCAGCGCCGATCTTTTCGTGATTGTCTATCTCTTATTGACGGGCTCTGTCGCCATGGCATTGGCGGGCCTTGACACCGGTACCGCCTTTGGGGGAATGGGATCGAGCCGGGCTATTACTATTGGCGCGCTCGCCGAACCCGCGCTCCTCGTGGCGGTCATCGCTCTGTCCATTCAGGCTCGTACGTCGAATCTCCCCGCAATCGTCGCCGACACCATCACCCATCCGGTGTGGACTTCAACGCCTACGAGACTCTTGGCGCTCGTGGCGCTCGTGATCGTGGTGATTGCCGAGACCGGACGGCTACCAGTCGACAACCCAAATACCCACCTGGAACTCACGATGATTCACGAGGCCATGACCCTCGAATACGCCGGATCCGATTTAGGACTCGTCACGCTGGGAGCCGCGATGCGACTCGGTCTACTCTTCGCTTTGCTCATGAATCTCTTCGTTCCTTGGGGTGTAGCCACCGGAAGTTCGATTCTTTGGCTGCTCGGCGCCGTCGTGTTCTTGGTTCTAAAGACGTCGCTTCTCGCCGTCGTGGTCTCACTCATTGAAGTGCACAGCGCCAAGTTGCGCCTTTTTCGCGTGCCCGAGCTTCTCGCGGGCGGCTTCGTGCTCGCGGTGCTCGCCGTTATAACGCAACTGGCCGCGCGATGACGTCGTCGTTCTACGTCGGAGCGCTTGAGCTCACCACGGGAGCGGTTCTCGTGTGCGCCGTGATGACCCTCTGGCGACGCCAAGTTCGCGCCATCGTCACCATGTTGCGTTTCCAAGGAGTAGCGCTCGCCTTGGTAGCTGGCGTGTTGGCATGGCACGAACGCGATCTCGGTTTGGCGATCACGGCAGTACTTGTTCTCGGTGTGAAGGGAGCACTGGTGCCCTGGCTGCTTCGCCGAGTGATCCGCCTCGACCCGAGAAGTCGCGAGACGGCGCCGCTCAT
>DATCBX010000243.1:0-4570 GCA_036511635.1 Acidimicrobiales bacterium
AATCTCGGAACTCTCTATAACCACGGTCGGCTCGCTAAGACCGGTTACGTGTCCATCCTTCCAGTCGATCAGGGGATTGAACATTCGGCGGCGGCCAGTTTTGCACCCAATCCCGAGTACTTTGACCCCGCGCGTCTCTGCGACCTAGCAATCGCGGCTGACTGCAACGCCATTGCCTCGACGTTGGGCACCTTGGGCGCGGTCTCACGACGCTACATCCACCGCATTCCCTTCATTGTGAAGATAAACCACAACGATCTTTTGCGCTATCCCAATAGTTTCGATCAGCAACTCTTTGCCTCAGTGCAGCAAGCCGCTGACCTCGGCGCGGTGGGCGTCGGCGCGACGGTCTATTTCGGCTCTGAAGGTTCAGTCCACCAAATTGAAGAGATCCGCAAGGCCTTCGCCGAAGCACACCGCCTCGGACTCTTTACGGTGCTGTGGTGCTATCTACGCAATGACGCCTTCGTTACCGGTGGCGTTGATTATCACCTCAGCGCCGATCTGACGGGTCAGGCGAACCACCTTGGCGTGACCTTTGAGGCCGACATCATCAAGCAGAAGCAGCCCGTGAACAACGGTGGCTACAACGCCATCAAGTTCGGCAAGACTGACCCGCGCGTGTACTCAGAACTGACGACCGATAATCCCATCGATCTTACGCGCTGGCAGGTTGTGAACTGTTACGCCGGCCGTATTGGTCTCATTAACTCTGGTGGCGAAGCTAAAGGTGCTGATGACCTCGCTGGTGCGGTGCGCACGGCTGTTATTAACAAGCGCGCTGGTGGTCAGGGACTCATTCTTGGTCGTAAGGCCTTTCAACGACCGATTGACGAAGGCGCGGCCCTCGTGCACGCCGTGCAGGACGTCTACCTCGATCACTCAATCACCATCGCGTAGCTATACGCTCGACTCGTGAGTGAAAGCGAGAGCGTGGACGCGGGATGGCGTACGTGGCCCAACGCCATCACATTGGTTCGATTGGCGATGTTGCCGGTCTTCTTCTGGCTTCTCTTTTCGACCGACCATCGGGCACTTGCGGCGTGGCTGCTCGCGACACTTGGAGCGACGGACTGGATCGATGGCTACGTCGCGCGAAAGTTTCACCAAGTCTCAACTATTGGCAAGATTCTTGACCCTACGGCCGATCGTCTGCTCGTCATCGGGGGACTGATCGCGGTCGCTGCAGCTTCTGGTGTTCCCTGGTGGTTCGCAATCGCGGTATTGGTTCGTGAACTCATTGTCTCAGTCCTCACGTTGGCGTTGGCGGCGATGGGCGCGGCGCGCATCAACGTTCTGTGGTGGGGAAAGTTCTCAACGTTTGCCCTGATGACGACGTTTCCCTTGTTCTTGTTGACCACGAATCCTCATCACGCAGTCCTGCACACCTGGCAACACGACACCAGAATGGTCTGTTGGTTTATTGGAATGATGGGACTCGTTGTGTCGTGGTTCGTCCTCTTTGGCTACGTAAAGCCGGCGCTGAGCGCACTACGCGCTGGACGCCAGGGTCGTAGAAATCTTGTAAGTTGACTCGCATGAAGATACCGAACGAACTGCGTTATTCGAGCGATCACGAGTGGGTCAAGCGAGACGGCGACGTGGCACGCGTTGGCATCACGGACTACGCGCAAGACGCCCTCGGCGACGTGGTGTTCGTAGACCTACCCAAAGTCGGTTCGGTAGTGAGCGCGCGCGGTGTGATTGGTGAGGTTGAGTCCACGAAATCAGTGTCGGAAATCTACGCACCGGTGAGTGGCACGGTCTCGGCCGTTAATGACGCGTTAAAAAGTTCACCCGAATTTGTTAACGCCGACCCCTACGGTACTGGTTGGATCTGTGAGATCACGACGACCTCGAGCGACGACTTCGACGCACTACTTGATGCACCTGGCTACGAGGCCCTAACGACGACTTGACCCTGACGGCGATTTCGAAAGTTCACTAGTGTGAGTCGAATGAACTGCCGTCGCTGTGGAGAGATACTCAACGCCAACGCAAATTTTTGCTGGTCGTGTGGTGCCCCACAACATGAGGCGACGTCGCCGGAAACGATTGCCGTGCCGGTGGTGAGTGCGCCCGACGCCATGCATCCTGACGCGAATCGCGGACCTCAAGGCGAACATCGTGATGAGTTGGTCATCGCCGCAGGACCACAGGCCGGACTGCGTATTGAACTCGGCGGTGACGTCACGACGGTGGGCCGTCACGAAGCGAGCGACCTTTTGCTCGATGACGTGTCGGTCTCGCGCCACCACGCGATTTTTACCCGAACGGCCAGTGGACGGATTACCCTTCGCGATCTAAATTCTCTGAATGGCACGTACGTCAATGGACGGCGAGTCGAAGAAACAACGTTGCACTCGGCGGACGAGGTGCAAGTTGGTAAATTTAAACTGGTCTTTTGGGAGGCGACTCGATGAGCGGCACTATCAGCAGTATGCGCATCGGTGAGGTGCACGCGCAGTTACGCAAGTTCTACCCCGACATCGAGTTATCCAAGATTCGTTACTACGAAGATAAAGGTCTCGTCGAACCGAGTCGTAGCCGTAAGGGCTATCGCTTGTATTCAGAGCGCGACGTTGCCTGTCTTCGCGAAGCCATTCGTCTCGCCCAAGAAGAGTTCGTGCCGCTTCGCGTTGTTCGCCTGCGCCTTCTCGAGCAAGGTCTCTTAACGAGCGCGAACGTAACACCGATAACACGCCAGGTGGCGCGCGAGGCGACGATCAATGTTGTCTCAACGCCGGCGCCCGTGCCGGTGCCGTCGGTGAGCGCGCCACGAGTGTTGATCGCTGAAGCGCCGGCGCCCTTTAAGCAGTTCTTCACTATTAGTGAACTTCTTGCCACCACTGGCGTTAGCCCTGAAGAGTTCAACCAGCTCCAGTCAATGGGACTCATTACGCCGTTGGTGATTGAAGGTGAGACCGTCTACAGCGCCTTTGACGTTCGTGTGGCGGCACTTTCACGTGCACTTCTCTCAAGGGGCGTCGACGCTCGTCTTTTAGGATCACTGCGACGGATTGCCGAACGCGAAGTTGGTGTCATAGACGAGTTGACCTTGCCACTTCGTCAAGGGGGCAGTGAACTTTCTCGTGATCGAGTGCTCGAGATCAGCGCCGAGGTCGCGCGTGAGGTGTCGGCACTTCGCGCCGTACTCTTTGAACGCGAAATTGCTCAGTACTTACAGGGCTAGACGTCCCGGCCTGAAGTCGTCGGGTCTAGGCTGGAATCATGATTGAAGTGGTTCTCCGTGCGGTACGGGTTGACGTGGGTAGTTCAACGCCGCTGCTACTTCTTGAAGAGGTCGCGGGAGACCGAGTGTTGCCTATCTTTATTGGCGCTCCCGAAGCCGCGTCCATTGCCTACGCTTTGCAGGGAGTGGAGTCGCCTCGTCCGATGTCGCACGATCTCCTCGGCAACGTGATAACTGCCTTGGGTTCGAAACTTTTTTCAGTCGAGATCAACGAACTAGTTGACAATACTTTCTACGCGAGTCTTCGTCTCGTGCAGTCCAATGAAGAGATCATCATCAGTGCTCGTCCAAGTGACGCGGTGGCGTTGGCGCTTCGCGTTGGTGCGCCAATTCTTGTGAGTGACGATCTGATGGCCATCGAGGGCAAAGTGATGCAGCTCAACTACGACGATGACGACGAGGAGTACGTCGAACTCGAGGCGCCAAGTGAGACCGATCTGGTCGAACAACTTCGCGAATTTCTTGACCAAGTTCGACCGGAGGACTTTGGGTCGTGAGTCGCGGCATCAGATCGGTCATCATTTTCATTGCGTTCATCGCGATTATCTACGCCTTCACTCATCATCACGCAACACCCACCACCACGTCCACGACAACAACGACCACGACGACGGCAAAAACGAGCACGACGCTGGCTGGCGATACGTGTAAGGCCACCGACTTCACTGGTACTTTCAACCAGGGTCAGGGCGCGGCTGGAACGATTTACGCAAGCGTCACGTTAGTGAAGTCAACGGCCGGTACCTGCACCCTCTTTGGTTGGCCGCTCATCACCCTGCAAGACAAGTTCGGCGCAGTCCTGCCATCGAACCTCGTTGACGTGCCCACGAAGAGCAAGGGATTTCAGTTCCAGTCGGCGCAGGCGAACGCGGCACCCACGACGTTGACGCTTGGACAAAACGGCGCAGCCATATTTTCTCTGGCGTACTCCGACGTTCAAACCGGCACGACGGCCTGTGAGAACGCAGTGACGTTAAGCGTTCAGTTCGCCCAACAGGGCGCGGCGATTGCGGTGACACCGTCGTACCCAGTTGTGCCTTGCAACGACGGGCAAATCTGGGTCAGCCCCTTTTACTAAAGCCATCCGTTACTGGCTGATCTGCACCACGATTCGTCCTCGCGTGGCACCGTGGCGTACGTCATCGAGCGCGCGCGTCAGATCCTCGAGGGGAATGACGCGGTCGACCAGCGTCGTGAAGTCAAGCAGTGGTGCGCTATCGCCCAACGCTTGCCATACCCGCGCACGGGTCGATGACGTGGCCTCGACGGCGTCGATGCCAAGCAACGCAACGCCTCGTGTAATGAAGGGGTAGAGCG
>DATCBX010000244.1:0-5754 GCA_036511635.1 Acidimicrobiales bacterium
CCTATCTCACCGAAGGCGTCGGCGAAGACTTCTGGCCGAAGAACTACGACCCCTCGCTCGTCGATGAGGTCATCGCCGTCAGTGACGCCGACGCGTTCTCGATGGCGCGTGAAGTTACCCAGCGCGAAGGCATCTTGATTGGCGGTTCGGGCGGCACCGCCGTCGCGGCGGCGTTGCGTGCGGCGCAGTCGCTCCCAGAAGACGCCGTCGTGGTTGTCCTTATTCCTGATTCCGGGCGAGGGTATCTCTCGAAGATCTTTAACGACACGTGGATGACGGACTTTGGATTCCTCCGGCCACACAACGAGATGGACGCGGGTGACGTGCTGGAGGCGAAAATTGAGCGCCAGGCCAGATCATTGGCCGATTTGGTTCTCGTCACTGAAGACGTGCTCGTTCGCGACGCCATTTCACTGATGCGCGAGAAGGACGTCTCTCAGCTTTTGGTGACCGTAACCGCCGAGTTACCGCTTGCCGCGAAGGAAGTGTCGGGGTCACTCAGTGAGCTCGGTCTTCTTGAAGCGACGACACGCGACCCGTCGGTGCTCGACCTTCGTGTCAAAGAGGTAGCTGACCCTTCGATACCGATGGTCGGCGTGGGCATGAGCGTTACCGAGTTGACGAGGCGACTCAGTACGTCGGCCGGTGTGCTGGTCTTGGACGGTGGTCACCCCGTGGGTGTTCTCACGAGGAGTGACCTCTTGGGATACCTCGAACAGAGGAGCGAGAAGTGAACGGCTTCAATACCCGGTCGATTCATGTCGGCTCTGAGCCCGATCCCGTAACGGGTGCCGTAAATCCACCGGTCTACCTCACCTCCACCTACGCCCAAGACGGCGTGGGCTTGCTGAGGTTTTCTGACTATTCGCGGGTCGATAATCCAACGAGGGCCGCTCTCGAGTTGTGCTTGGCCAGTCTCGAAGAGGCCCGCCACGGCGTGGCGTTCGCCTCAGGTTTGGCCGGAGAGGACGCGTTACTGCGCACGCTCGCGCCTGGCGATCACGTCGTGTTGGGCAACGACGCCTACGGGGGCACCTACCGACTGCTCACGCGAATTTTTGGTGCGTGGGGGGTGACGGTATCGTTCGTGGACTTGAGTGACCCCGCCGCGGTCGACGCAGGTTTTAACGAGTCAACGAAGATGCTCTGGGTCGAGACACCCAGCAACCCGTTGTTGAACGTGGTGTCGATTACCGATTTGGCCGCCGCCGCGCACGCGCATGACGCACTGCTCGTCGTGGACAACACGTTCGCGACACCTTTCTTGCAACGACCGCTCACCTTGGGCGCCGACGTGGTGGTGCACTCGACGACGAAGTACGTCGGTGGCCACTCTGACGTCATTGGTGGATTCGTCGCGACGAACAACGACGAACTCGCAACGACGTTGAGGTTTCACCAGTACGCGATTGGTGCGGTGCCGGGTCCCTTGGACTGCTACCTCTTGATTCGTGGTCTGAAGACTCTGGGCGTTCGCATGGAACGCCACTGCTCAAACGCCCGCGCAGTCGCGGCCTACTTGGTGGGTCACGTCGCCGTCGACAAGGTCTACTACCCGGGTTTGGCCCACCATCCCGGGCACGACATCGCGAAGACTCAGATGAGTGATTTTGGTGGCATGGTCAGCTTCACTGTTAAGAGTGGTGTTGACGTAGCGCGAAAGATTTGTGAATCGACGTCAATCTTTACGCTCGCTGAGTCTCTCGGCGGCGTCGAGAGTTTGATTGAGTTACCTTCGGCGATGACCCACGCCTCGACGGTCGGCTCGATGCTCGAACCGCCGGCCAGTCTTATTCGTCTCAGTGTGGGCATCGAAGACATCGATGATCTCATTGACGATCTCGAGCGAGCCCTCGCACTCTAGAGACGCGCGACTCTCACCAGCCGTCGCGTGCGAATAATAGTGACGGCTGGTAGCCAGTATTCACGGTTAAGTTTTTAGAATGGGCGCCGCGCATTTCTTGATACTGACCGGACCACCAGGTTCTGGAAAGACAACGGTTGGACGTCGTGTCGCCGAGTCGTTTGAGCCGTCGGTCGCCATTGAGTCCGACTTCTTTTGGGCCGCCATTGTCAATGGCATGATTCCCCCATGGGAGTCTGAGTCCGGGGAGCAGAACCGAACAATGATTCGTGCCTCGCTCGCCGCCGCGACGTGCCTGGTGGCATCGGGTTACGCGACCGTGCTCGAGGGGATTGTTGGTCCGTGGTTCTTCAATCTCCTTCGCGAGGAGTTACAAGGTGTTGACGCGATTATCTCCTACGTCGTGTTACGACCGTCACTCGAGGAGTGTCTCATTCGCTCAAAGGATCGACTGAAAGAGCAGCGCCACGCTGGTGCCTTAACTGACGAGGAACCGATCCGTCACCTCTACTCCCAGTTCGAGTCTCTTAACAGCCACGAGAGAAATGTCATCGACACCTCTACGCTGAGTATCGAAGAAACAGTTCGCCTCATCGTTGACGATCTAAACGGTGCGGGAAACTTCGTCATTGCACCATGACGCTCTCGCTCGACGATCGACGCGTTCACCTACTCGACTCGTTTCTTCCTTAGGTTGGTCGAGGCGTGATCTCCGGCCCCCCGAATGACTCCGTGCAACTGCCAGAGGCGCTCGAACGGCTGGTTAATGGACGGACCTATGACGCGGTGTGGCTCAACGAAATTGGTGGTTGGACACTCCACCTCGAAGAAGAGGCGTCGAGTTTCTTCCTCAAATGGGCGCCACGATCGAATGGAGACAACCTTCTTGGCGAGGTAGAACGCCTGGCGTGGGCGTCGAGCCATCTGCGTGTTCCGGTAGTTGTCGAGTCTGGCTCGAACGACGAGGGCTCGTGGTTCTACTCTCAACCCATCGACGGGCAGAACGCGGTCTCAGCTAAGTGGAAGCTTGACCCACAGACGGCAACGACGGCAATCGGGCGCGGGCTAAGAGCTTTACACGATGCACTCGACGTCGAGTCGTGTCCGTTTGAATGGTCCGTTGACAGGCGGCGTCGCGACGTACAACGTAGGTTTCGAGAGGGATTGCTCTCGGAGCACGTTTTCGGGTGGGAATTACGAGGTCTGACAGTAGAAGAAGCAATGGAGGAGCTAGGAGAGACGCCGCGCGAAGATCTCGTTGTCTGTCACGGTGACGCGTGCGCGCCGAACACGCTGCTCGATGACGCAGGTGAGTGGACAGCTCACGTCGACCTTGGTCGACTTGGCGTCGGCGACCGGTGGGCTGATCTCGCGATTGCCTCGTGGAGCACGGTCTGGAACTATGGGCCGGGCTGGGAAGAAAACGTCTATGACGCCTACGGGATTGAGCCCGATGCCGCAAAGATTCGTTTCTACCGACTGCTGTGGGACCTCGATTAGTAGACGTCATAGTTCGCTTTGTAGGCTGACGCGGTGTCACGCAGCGATGATCATCAAGTCAACCAGCCACAACGTATTGTCGTCCAAGGTCCCTCGGGAAGCGGAAAGACAACCTTGGCGAAATCGATAGCGACCGCGTTGGGCTACCCCTACCTCGAGCTCGACTCGGTCTTTCATCAAGCGAACTGGACACCGCTGGACGAGGTCGCGTTTCGAGATGTTGTGTCATCGTTTGCCGATAGACCCCAATGGGTCAGTGACGGAAACTATGGCGCGGTTCGTGATCTCTTGTGGTGTCGAGCCGACGTCATTGTGTTCATTCAACTTCCAAAGTGGCAAGTAATGGGGCGGATCGTGAATCGAACACTCCGCAGAGCCATTGGTCGCACAGAACTTTGGAACGGCAATCGAGAGTCATTGCGTAATTTGATCTCTCGCGACCCAGAACGCAACATCGTGCTCTGGACGTGGAACACTCACGCTCGCTACCGCGATACGGTGCCCAACGAGGCTCGAAGCGAGGCCCCGCACGCAGAGGTGACGATACTTCGAGGGTCAACGGCGGTGAAACGCTTTGTCCAAGGTCACCAGACGTAGCCGCGAGATAACGTGGGCTTGAAACGCTACTGCTCCTGCGGGAAATGACGACATTGAAAGGTGGCTCTCGTGGCACCTCGAATAACGGCTTCACCGTCGATCTCAATTGACGGGTACATGGCCGGGCCAGATCAAGACGAATCCAATCCCTTAGGTGTTGGCGGAGGTCAGCTTCACGAGTGGATTTTTGCCACAAAGTGGGGACGCGAGATGATTGGCGAAACTGGTGGCAGCGAAGGCATCGATTTCAGCGTTGGCAACGACTTCGTAAACGGCGCCGGAGCGACCATTATGGGTCGCAACATGTTTGGTCCGGAACGTGGGACCTGGGGTGACAGCGACTGGCGTGGTTGGTGGGGGGATGATCCGCCCTTCCATCATCCGGTCTTCGTGCTCACGCACTTCGAGCGGCCTGATCTCTTGGTCGGTGACACGACGTTTCATTTCGTGAACGGTGGTGTCGATTCGGTGGTGTCGATGGCCCGTGCTGCCGCGCCCGACGGCGACATCCACGTCGGCGGTGGCGCGGCAACGTTGAAGTCGTTCCTCAATGCCCAGCTCGTTGATGTACTTCGCGTGGCCGTTGTGCCTATCTATCTTGGAATGGGCGAGCGACTCTTTGAGGTAGCGGGCGAGTGGCCTGAAGGGTACGAAGTTCGTGACATTATCGCGGGTGAAGGTGCGACGCACTACACGCTGGTGCGAACGTCACCGACGTCGAGCTGAGCGAGTCGATTTAGACGCTCTTATCTTCAATCTCCCAAGCGTGGTCGACGACGTGCCACGCGATTCGTCGGATCGCGTAGGCGGTGGGCCACTTGGCGTTCGGAGATGGTGACGTCAAGGTCGTGACGACGATGTCGCGCTGCTCGTCCCAAGGAGTGCGCGGCGCAACACGGGCGCCGATCTTCGAACAGTAGGAGCGCTCGGCTTCACGAACGTGATCGGCGATCGCGTCGCGGTCACGACCACCACCTCGAGGTCCCCGACGCATCGCTGTAGGTGCCTCGTCAACGACCGCGTCGAAGTAGTTCCAACAGTCCTGGAGGACGGCAAGCTGGCGTTTCAATTCGCGCGGTGCGAGATCGACTTTGTCCCATTCGCCTCTCGCGTCGGGCGCGCCATAGTCCGTCGTGCCATTACCTTTGGCGGTGCCAACGACCTCGAAGGCGCCGGGGCGAAAGGTGCTGGTCACGATTTTCGCGTAGCGACCGCGGTACTCATCGAGGGCTTCTATGGCGAGATCTGGACTTTTCGCACGGCGACACCAACCCGGCCAGTCCAGGGACACGGCAAAGACCGAGGTCGTACCCTCTTCGATGTACACCCGCGACGTTGCCACCACATTCTCCTTACGAAGAAGGTAGTCCTCGTCACTGACAAGTCAACGTTATCGTGTGCACGTGACGCTATCCGTTGAGACGTACACCAATTCGATCAAAGAACACAGCGCGGCACTCGCCGCGATTGCGCCGGCTGTGTTGGATGAACCCGTCGAACACTGTCCGGGTTGGACGGTAAGTCACGTACTGCAACACCTCATCGAGGTGCACTGGTTTTGGGCCAGCATCGTGGAACAACGGCGCGACACTCGTATCGAAGAGGGTCGGCCCGTCAACGTCGAGAGGTCCAAGTTAGTCGAGCGCTTCTTGATGGGTGCAGACCATTTGGTTCAGGTGCTCGGTGACGCAAATCAGAGTGATCATGTGTGGACCTGGACTCCTTTGCAAAATGACGTCGGCTTCGTCACTCGTCACCAGGTCCAAGAGATAATGGTGCATCACTGGGACGTT
>DATCBX010000245.1:0-2023 GCA_036511635.1 Acidimicrobiales bacterium
TCCCCAGCAACTCGCGTGTGTTGTAGAGACGCCTGGTGCAATCGCGACCTCGGGCACGTACGAGCGGGGTGCGCATCTGATCAACCCGCGCTCGGGACTACCTGTGACTGAAGCGGCCTCGGCGACCGTGGTCGGGACGGACCTCTCGCTGGTTGACGCCCTCGCTACGGCGTTAGTGATCGGGGGAAAGCAAGCTCTGACGATGTTTGCTGAGTTGAAAGACTACGAAGGCCTTGTCATCGCGGATGACGGTACTTTTCATATGTCGCCAAGCTTTCCAATCGCCAAGCCGTAGTTACGTCGTAAGCGGGTTCACTCATGCGAAAGGGTGACTGCTAGATTTCCAGCGCTTCTTCTACCGTGAGTTCCGCGGCCGGGTCCGCTTCGAGACGCTCCTTAGGAATCGGGAGGCCACTACGAATCGACAGACCGTAGACCCCATCGCTCAAGCGTTGTTCCGCTCTTTCTATGGCCTCTAATCGTTCTCGCAGTCCCTGCGTGATCGCGTTCTCTTGTTGCTCGGCGATGAGCGACTCAGCGGGATCGCTCATGTCGCCTTGCGCGCTGGCGCCGGCACGGTCGTCCACGCCGGCCGTTGTGGCCTCGTTGAGGAGTCCCTTGATTCGCGTTCGTTCGGTTCGTAGCAGTTCTTTAGCTTTTTGATTGTCCATAGTTGTCTCCTCGACAAATTCAACTTTCGAGCATTGACGTTAGATATTCGGCGAAAGGTTCGTAGGCCCACGAACCGTCGTATCGCTCACCGTTGACAAAAAATGTTGGCGTCCCGTTTGCTCCACTTCGAATTGCACTCTCGAGGTCGTGCTGGACTCGACTACGCGGTTCTCCGCCTTTGATTGCCGCCACGACCTCTTCGACGTTGGCGCCAGCGCGGTCGGCGTAGCTGAGCAGCGCTCTGGCCCCGAGTTCACGCTGGTTTTCATAGAGGAGGTCATGCATTTCCCAGAATCTTCCTTGAAGCCCCACGGCTTCAGCCATTTCGGCGGCTTGTTCGGCGTGCGGATGCATATCGGCGAGTGGAAGATTGCGGAAAACGAAGCGGAGAGAATCACCGAAGTCGCGTTGCAACGCTTGAACGATTGGGAAGGCTTGACCGCAGTAGGGGCATTGGTAGTCACCGTATTCAACGACGGTGAGTGGCGCGTTCTCTGGCCCAACCGCGTGGTCGTCTGATGACACGGGACTGGAGAGGTGAGTCTCACTCTGGCTCATGACAACGCCTCAACTGCGCGAAGGGCACCGTCCGCACCGGGGTTTATCTCTATAGGAGAGAGGTGACTCCACGTAATGTTGTGTGTTCGATCAAGTACGAACAATGCTCGCTCGGAGATTCCATCATTTTCGCGGTAGACGCCATACGCCTTCGAGGTCTCGCCCTTGGGGTTGAAGTCGGCGAGAAGTGGAAACTTCAGTCTCCGATCAGTCTGAAACGCACTGTGACACCAAACTCCGTCAACAGAGATGCCGAGCAACTGAGCTCCGTGTTGCGCAAAAAGTTCGCCGGCGGCTTGAAAGATCGACAGTTCGTCACCGCACACGGGACTCCAGTCGGCTGGATAGAAAATGAGGACGACCGGCGACGAGATGGTCGACAAGGTGACCATCTTGCCGGGGGCCTCGGGCAAGGTGAAGTCGGGAGCCGCGGTGCCTGGCGAAAGTATCATTCGAACTCGCTTTCTTGAGTCGAAGTCGAAACAGCAATAACGTCAGTAAACCACATAGGTACGAGTGCCGGCCAGAACCGAACTGCGTGTGTCTACTATCAATCACCCACCGATTCATTCTTCGCTAGTCATCGGACGGGCGGTGGTGTTGTTCGTCGCTAATTGGGCCACGCGGTCAGGCTGATCAGATAGTCAGTAGACACATGACTGACGACACGTAGTCCCAATATCCACGCGTGATCGTCCTCATCGACGAACGCGAGAACTGTCTTGCGTGGCACGCGGAGTCCTCGCCTTCATCAGAAGAAATGGGACCAAGGCCGCGTCAACGGTCAATTAGG
>DATCBX010000246.1:0-6621 GCA_036511635.1 Acidimicrobiales bacterium
TTGGACCTCGGTGCGCCGGACATCATTGTCAACAACGAAAAGCGCATGCTCCAAGAGGCCGTGGACGCACTGTTCGACAACGGACGTCGTGGACGTCCCGTTGCTGGTCAGAGTGGCCGACCTCTTAAGAGTCTGTCGGACATGTTGAAGGGTAAGCAGGGACGATTCCGTCAGAACTTGCTCGGAAAGCGCGTCGACTACTCAGGCCGATCCGTCATTGTTGTTGGACCAACGCTGAAGCTTCACCAATGTGGTCTGCCCAAGATGATGGCGTTGGAGCTCTTTAAGCCCTTCGTTATGAAGCGTCTCATTGAGACGCAGATGGCGCAGAACATCAAGAGCGCCAAGCGCATGGTCGAACGCCGCAAGGCCGTTGTCTGGGACGTTCTCGAAGAAGTCATTCGCGAGCACCCCGTACTGCTGAACCGTGCACCGACGCTTCACCGACTTGGTATCCAGGCCTTCGAGCCAATCCTCGTTGACGGCAAAGCCATTCAGATTCACCCCCTCGTCTGCAAAGCCTTCAACGCGGACTTCGACGGTGACCAGATGGCCGTGCACGTACCTCTCTCGGCTGAGTCACAGGCTGAAGCACGCATCTTGATGCTTTCGACGAACAACATCTTCACCCCGGCCACGGGTCGACCCATTACTGAGCCCGCTCAGGACATGGTCTTTGGCGCGTACTACTTGACGCTGCCGATTGATGAAGAGGTTGAGAACCCGAAGAACTACCGCCACGTGTACTCCATTGAGAACGCTGTCTCGGACAAGCTCATTGGCCTGCGCAGCGCGATTGAAATCCGTCCTCTCGAGGGCTCGTCACTCGACGCGCGTCTTGAAGCGGCCGGCATTGAAGTCACGGGCGCTGGTCGTTCACTCATCACGACGCCCGGGCGTGTCTTGTTCAACGAAGCGTTGCCTTTTGGCTTCCGTTACGTGAACGAGGTCATTGGCAAGAACGCGGTGCCGATCGGCACGATCGTCGAAGAAATTTCGGCGAGCTACTCGCGTCAAGAAGTTGCTGAGTCCCTGGACGCTATTAAGTCGCTGGGCTTTCGCTTCGCGACGCGTTCGGGTCTGACGATTTCGATTGACGACATTGTCACCACGCCCGAAAAGGCCGCGATTCTCAACAAGTACGAGGAGCAGGCCGCCAAGGTCGAGACCAACTACCGCCGCGGTGTCATCGTCGACGACGAGCGCCGTCAGCAAGAGATTGAGATTTGGACGAACGCGAACAAAGAGGTCGGTGACGCTACTGACCGCGCGATGAACGCAATCGCCGACAACCCCATTCGCATGATGGTTGACTCGGGTGCTCGTGGTAACTCACAGCAGATTCGCCAAATCGCCGCCATGAAGGGCCTCGTGTCCAACCCGCGTGGTGAGATGATCCCTCGCCCGATTAAGTCTTCCTTCCGCGAAGGTCTGTCGGTTCTTGAGTACTTCATCTCAACGCACGGAACCCGTAAGGGTCTTGGTGACACGGCGCTTCGTACCGCTGACTCGGGCTACTTGACCCGTCGACTCGTCGACGTCGCCCAAGAGCTCATCGTCAAGGAGTTTGACTGTGACACGAGTCGAGGCATGTGGATTGAACACGTGGCTCCTGACACTCGTGCGCAGCGTTCACACTTGGAGACCAAGCTCTGGGGCCGCGTGTCGGCTGAAGACGTGACGCTCTCTGATGGAACGGTGATTCCTCGCGGCACCATGTTGTTGATGGACGACGTTGAGCGCCTTCGCGACGACGCGTCGGTTGAGCGTGTTCGTGTTCGCACCACCCTCACCTGTGACGCCATTCAAGGCGTGTGCGCCGCGTGTTACGGACTTTCACTCGCCACCCACCAACTCGTTGAGCTCGGTGAGGCGGTTGGTGTTATCGCCGCTCAGTCCATTGGCGAGCCGGGAACCCAACTCACGATGCGTACCTTCCACTCCGGTGGTGTGTCCGAGAGCGACATCACGCACGGTCTTCCGCGCGTGGTTGAACTCTTCGAGGCTCGTACCCCTAAGGGTGCCGCTGCTGTGGCCGAGTTCTCGGGCGTAGTGCGCGTAGAACTCATTGGACGCGAGCGCAAGGTCACCATGGTGGGCGACGAAGGTCAGGTCCAAGAGGAGTCGATCTCTATTGCTCGTCACCTCTTGATTGAAGACGGCCAAGAGGTCGAAGTTGGAACGCCGTTGCACGACGGTCCTCTCGACCCCAAGCTCATGATGAAGTTCCGTGGAACGCGTGAGACCCAGCAGTACCTCACTGAAGAGGTGCAGAACGTCTACCGCGACCAGGGTGTGTCGATTCACGACAAGCACATCGAGCTCATTGTTCGCCAGATGACCCGTCGCGTTCAGATTGTTGACGCCGGAGAGTCGAAGTGGCTGCCGGGAGCTTTGATTGACGTGAAGCTCTTCAACGACACCAACGACGAACTCGAGGCCAGTGGCTCCGAAGCCGCCGACGGTCGTGCCCAGTTGATGGGTATCACCAAGGCCTCACTCGCCACCGATTCGTGGCTTTCGGCCGCTTCGTTCCAAGAGACGACGCGTGTTCTTACCGAAGCCGCCATCGAGGGCAAGCGTGACTACCTCGTGGGTCTGAAAGAAAACATCATCATCGGTAAGTTGATTCCGGCCGGTTCGGGCCTTGAGTACTACAACAAGCGCGAACTCCGTCTCGACATGCCCGACGCTGAACTGCTGCCCGCCTGGGCCCAGGTCAGCGACGATGACCTCGACTTGGCCAGCCTTTTGGGCGAGTTGAGTAGTGATGACTCCTTTAGTGCGGACTTGAGTGCCTTCCAGAACATCGGAACGGCCACGTACGACGAGTCGGCACTACCTGAAAACGACGCTAATAACCCCGAAGATCAACTCGGTGGTCAGGCGATCTAACGCGTAGGTCCGTCGCCGCTCTCGCCGAGCGGTGATGGGCTTGCCGTACGACGGCAGTTTGTCGTAGGATTGACAGTCCGCGCTCCGGCTTTGCTGGGGCGCCCAGAGATTTACCAACAAGAGAGGTTCCGCGTGCCCACAATCGCACAGTTGGTCCGAAAGGGCCGACAGGACAAGGTTTCAAAGACGAAGACGCCGGCCCTGAAAGGGGCTCCGCAACGTCGTGGTGTTTGCACCCGCGTGCACACCGTCACGCCCAAGAAGCCGAACTCCGCACTCCGCAAGGTCGCGCGTGTTCGCCTCACCTCTGGCGTTGAAGTTACGGCGTACATTCCCGGCGTTGGCCACAACCTCCAAGAGCACTCCATCGTGCTTGTTCGCGGCGGTCGTGTGAAAGACCTTCCCGGTGTTCGCTACAAGATCATCCGCGGCGCGCTGGACACCTCTGGTGTTCGCGACCGCAAGCAGGCCCGTAGTCGCTACGGTGCCAAGAGGGAGAAATAATGCCTCGTAAAGGCCCCGCGGTACGCCGCGAAATTCCCGTTGATCCGATCTACAAGTCGGTCCTAGTAACCCAGGTCACGAACAAGATTCTTGAGCGTGGCAAGCGCACGATCGCAGAGCGCATTGTTTACGGCGCCCTCGAGCAGGTTGAGCAAAAGACCGGCACTGACCCCATCGCCACCTTGAAGCGTGCCCTTGAAAATGTTCGCCCCGAGCTCGAAGTTCGTAGTCGCCGCGTGGGTGGAACGACCTACCAAGTACCGGTCGAAGTTCGCCCGCGTCGTTCGACGACGCTCGCCATAAGATGGTTGACCGACTTCGCTAAGAAGCGTCGCGAGAAGACCATGGCCGACCGTTTGGCCAACGAGATTATCGACGCCAGCAACGGCGTGGGCGCGGCTGTTAAGCGCCGCGAGGACATGGCCAAGATGGCCGAGTCCAACAAGGCATTTGCCCACTACCGCTGGTAAGTAAAGAGAGTTTGTAAAGAAATGACCGCACGCGAATACCCCCTGGACAAAGTTCGCAACATTGGCATCATGGCGCACATCGACGCGGGTAAAACCACGACGACTGAGCGCATCTTGTTCTACACGGGTGAGAACTACAAAATCGGTGAGGTGCACGACGGTGCCGCCACCATGGACTGGATGGTCCAAGAGCAAGAGCGTGGCATCACGATCACCTCGGCCGCGACTACCTGTTACTGGAACGGTCACCGCATCAACATCATCGACACCCCTGGTCACGTGGACTTCACGGTCGAAGTCGAGCGCTCGCTACGCGTGCTCGACGGCGCCGTTGCGGTCTTTGACGCGGTGGCGGGCGTTGAGCCCCAGACCGAGACGGTGTGGCGCCAAGCCAACAAGTACAACGTGCCGCGCATCTGCTTCGTGAACAAGATGGACCGCGTTGGTGCGGATTTCTTCCGCTGCGTGGACATGATCGAAGACCGCCTTGACTGCGTGGCGGCCGTAACTCAACTGCCCGTGGGCGCTGAGTCGAACTATCAGGGCGTCGTTGACCTGACCTCGATGAAGGCAATCCTTTATCACGACGACAAGGGCGAAGAGTTCGACACCGTCGATATTCCCGACGACATGAAAGACCTCGCCGCCGTGTGGCGCACGAAGTTGCTCGACGTGCTGACGACCTTTGACGACAACTTGCTCGAGAAGGTTCTCGGCGACGAGGAAATTACGGTCGACGACGTCCGTCACGCCCTTCGTCGCGGCACCCTCGAGGGCCACTGTGTTCCAATCTTGAACGGCACCGCCTTTAAGAACAAGGGTGTTCAGCCCATGCTCGACGCCGTCGTGGACTTCTTGCCTTCGCCCGTTGACCTGCCGCCGACCCAAGGCACGAAGCCCGGAAAGGAAGAAGTCCTCGAGCGCAAGCCTGACGACAACGAGCCCTTCTCCGCTCTCGCCTTCAAGATCATGACCGACCCCTTCGTCGGTAAGTTGACGTACCTGCGCGTGTACTCCGGGACCCTCCAAAAGGGTGACACCGTCATCAACACCACAAAGGGCATGAAGCGTGAGCGTTTGGGCCGTTTGTTGTTGATGCACGCGAACAACCGCGAGGACCTCGACACCATTCGCACCGGTGACATCGTCGCGGCCGTTGGTCTGAAGCAGGTCACGACCGGTGACACGCTCTCGGACCCCGACCAGCCAATTCAGTTGGAGACCTTGACGTTCCCCGAGCCCGTTATTCACGTGGCCGTTGAGCCTAAAACCAAGGTTGACCAGGAAAAGCTTGGCAAGGCCCTGTACGCTCTTTCAGAAGAAGACCCGACGTTTCGCGTTCGTACCGACCAAGAGACCGGCCAGACCGTTATCTCGGGAATGGGCGAGTTGCACCTCGAGGTGCTCGTCGACCGCATGCTTCGTGAGTTCTCCGTCGACGCGAACGTCGGTAAGCCGCAGGTGGCGTACCGCGAAACGATTCGCAAGAAGGTCGAAAAAGTTGAAGAGAAGTACGTGCGCCAGACCGGTGGTAAAGGTCAGTACGGCCACGTGGTCATAACCGTCGAGCCCACGGGCCCCGGCGGAGGCTACGAGTTCCTCGATGAGACCAGTGGTGGTGTTATTCCCAAGGAGTACATCGGACCGGTCAACCAAGGTATTACTGAGGCGTTGACCTCGGGCGTGCTCGCGGGGTACCCCATGGTCGACCTCCGTGTTCGCCTAACCTTTGGTAGCTACCACGACGTCGACTCCTCAGAAATGGCCTTCAAAATCGCCGGTTCGATCTGCGTGAAGAAGGCAACCCGTCTCGCCAGCCCGGTGCTCTTAGAGCCCGTGATGGCCGTAGAAGTAGTGACCCCCGAGGACTACATGGGTGACGTTATTGGCGACTTGTCGTCACGACGTGGCCGTGTCGAGGGTATGGAGCAAGTCGGCAATAACCAAGTAATTAAAGCCCTTGTGCCACTAGCCGACATGTTCGGCTACGCTACTGACCTGCGTTCTCGCACTCAAGGGCGGGCAACGTACAGTATGCAGTTCAAGTCGTACGCAGAGGTACCTGAGGCGATCGCGAAAGAGATCGTCGCCAAGGCCACCGGCGCGTAAGAAGCTGGAAACCCAGTAGCAACCAGGTCCAAACCGTAGTCGGGGAGGGCCGAAAACACAGACCGGTTCATCGTGAAACGGTCACGAGAGAGAAAGTTAGTCCCCGACAATGGCAAAGCAGAAGTTCGAGCGCACTAAGCCGCACGTCAACATTGGCACCATGGGTCACATCGACCATGGCAAGACCACCCTTACCGCCGCGATCACCAAGGTCCTGTCCGAGCGCGTCGGCGGAACCACCTTCACGCCCTTCGACCAGATCGACAAGGCCCCCGAAGAGCGCCAGCGCGGCATCACCATCTCTATTGCCCACGTGGAGTACGAGACGGCGAACCGTCACTACGCCCACGTCGACATGCCCGGTCACGCCGACTACGTGAAGAACATGATCACGGGCGCCGCCCAGGTCGACGGCGCGATTCTCGTCGTCTCGGCTACCGACGGTCCCATGCCCCAGACGCGTGAGCACGTACTGCTCGCTCGCCAGGTGGGTGTTCCCTTCATCGTGGTGGCCCTCAACAAGGCCGACATGGTCGAGGACGAAGAGCTCCTCGAGCTCGTCGAGCTTGAAGTTCGCGAGCTCCTTACGAGCTACGACTTCCCAGGCGACGACACACCAATCGTGCGCGTCTCCGCCCTGAAG
>DATCBX010000247.1:0-12275 GCA_036511635.1 Acidimicrobiales bacterium
GACGTCAAAAGTCTCGAGGCGGCGTACGAGTCGGGCGAAGGAACCTCCGCGGTCAAGACCTCCATGGACACAGATAACCGTGGCCTCAGGGTCGTTTACGCGGCGCTCGGCCACAGCGAGTCCCTTCACGGGGGAATTCGACGTGAAGTGAAGTCGTTCAAGTGGCGTCGGGGGAGAGGTCACGGAGAAAACCTACCGGGGATCGTCTCACCCGCGACTCATTGAATATTGTGCGACGGGCCCTAGGCTGGAGGGGTGACTACGCCCTCAGATTCCTCGTCGTCTCGCTCGGTGAAGGGTTCTTTTGGGCCCAACGCTTGGCTCGTGGATGACATGTACGACCGATTCCTGGCCGACCCTACGTCAGTCGCTGAAAGCTGGCGCGAATTCTTCGCGGACTACCAGCGTTCTGCGCTACCCACCGTGGCTACCGCGAGCGGGCCAATACCGTCGGTAACTGCCAAGCCTGCCGTCGCCATTGACGCTGAAGCGACGCCACTACGAGGAGCGGCCGCGCGCATTGTCGCGAACATGAACGCGAGTCTCGCCGTGCCCACCGCGACGAGTGTGCGCACCGTCGCCGCGCGACTCTTGGAGATCAACCGAGCAGCGCTGAATGAGTCTCTGGCTCGTTCTAGCGGAGCAAAGGTCTCATTCACCCACGTCATCGCCTTTGCGATTTTGAAGGGTCTTGGTGCAATACCTTCTATGAATTCGTCGTTCGTCGACGCCGTCGACGAAAAAGGTACTCCTGGCGTACGCCACCACGAACACGTTGGTCTTGGACTTGCGGTCGACGTTGAAAAGAAAGACGGCACGCGCACGCTGTTGGTGCCGGTGATTCAAAATGCCGACACGATGGACTTTCGCACGTTTCTCCTTGCGTACGAGGATCTTGTTCGCAAGATTCACGGCGGTTCGTACGGTGCGGATGATCTCGCGGGCGCCACGGTGTCAATTACTAATCCCGGCACGATCGGCACCGTGCAGTCGGTGCCGCGCCTCATGCCCGGTCAAGGCGCGATTTTCGGTGTCGGCGCTCTGGCGTGGCCCGCAGGCTTCGAAGCCGCTGATCCGCGTGCGCTCGCCGAGCTGGGCGTTGGAAAGATCATGTCATTGACGTCTACTTATGACCACCGGATTATTCAAGGTGCCGAGTCGGGTCTGTTCCTCAAATTCGTGGCCGAATGTTTGACGGGAGGTCACGACTTCTATGACGACATTTTCACCTCGCTTGGAATTCCTTATGAGCCAGCTCGTTGGGCGAAAGACTCGAACGCCTCGACGAACGATGGCGAAGCCGAGAAGATTTTAAAGCAGATTCGCGTTCAAGCTCTTATCAATATGTACCGAGTTCGTGGTCACCTCAACGCCCACCTCGACCCATTGAGCAGTGAACCGCCGCCCCTGCACGCCGAACTGGACTTGGCGAATTACGGACTCACCATTTGGGATCTTCAGCGATCCTTTGTAGTGGACGGACTGGCCGGCTTTTACGAGGCGCCGCTGGAAAAGATTCTGGCAATACTTCGTGATGCGTACTGTCGCACCACGGGTATTGAGTACGGCCACATCATGGACCCGACACAAAAGCGTTGGATTCAGGAACGTGTGGAGGGTGTGAGCTCCACGACGACCCTAGAGGAGCAGCGCCGAATTTTGAACATGTTGAGTGAGGCTGAAGTCTTTGAGCGTTTCCTTCACACACGCTACGTTGGCCAGAAGCGTTTTGGTCTTGAGGGCGCGGAGTCGACGATTGTCGCTCTTCAAACGGTGCTCGACCTTGCTGCCGATAGGGGTGTGAAAGAAGCGGTCATCGGCATGGCGCACCGCGGTCGCTTGAACGTGCTCGCGAACATCGTGGGCAAGTCTTATAGCGATATTTTCTCTGAGTTCGAAGGCAATCTCGATCCGGAAAGTGTCCAAGGTAGTGGCGACGTGAAGTATCACAAGGGAGCTCGCGGTGTCTTCAAGAGCGCGAATGGTCAGATGATTGATGTGTCGATGGCATCGAACCCCTCGCACCTTGAAGCAGTGAGTCCCGTTGTCGAGGGCATAGTTCGCGCCAAGCAAGATCTTGTTCTTCGCCCAAGTGACGGCACGAAAAGTGAGAAGTCATTCGCCGAGCACCCGTACCTACCGGTCTTGATTCACGGTGACGCGGCCTTCGCGGGACAGGGTGTCGTCGCTGAGACGCTCAACCTTTCGCAGCTCTCGGGATACCGCGTCGGCGGCGCGATTCATATCGTGATTAACAACCAGGTTGGATTTACTACCGCGCCAGAGTCGGCACGCTCGAGTTTTTATCCCACCGACGTCGCCAAGATGATCCAGGCGCCGATTTTTCACGTCAA
Source organism: Acidimicrobiales bacterium (assembly GCA_036511635.1). Taxonomy (GTDB): domain Bacteria; phylum Actinomycetota; class Acidimicrobiia; order Acidimicrobiales; family RAAP-2; genus RAAP-2. The sequence continues at coordinate 2,355 of DATCBX010000247.1, forward strand.
CGGTGACGACCCCGAAGCTTGTGCTCGCGCGGCGCGACTGGCCTTTGAGTACCGCGAGACATTCGAGCGCGACGTGGTGTTAGACATCGTTTGTTATCGCCGATTCGGTCACAACGAGGGCGACGATCCGAGCTACACCCAGCCTCAGATGTACAAGATTATTGACCAAATGCGTTCGGTGCGAAAGATCTACACCGAGACGTTGGTGCGACGTGGCGACATTTCCATCGACGAAGCCGAGACCGCGCTCAACGAGTTCAACGCACGTTTACAGAGCGTGCTCGACGAAGTACGAACGGTTCCCGTTCCCGAGCTAAAGGGCGTGGGTGCCGTGAGCGCACCACTGGACGCCCCGGCCCCCGAAACGGGCGTCGACCGCGACACGCTGGTGGCAATCGCGAAAGCCACGATCACGGCTCCTGAGGGATTCACGATTCACCCCAAGCTCGAGCGCCAGTTCACTCAGCGTCTCGCGCTTCTCGAAAGTGGTGAAGTCGACTGGGCCTTTGGCGAAGCCTTAGCTATTGGTTCACTTGTCAAAGCGGGCTCGAATGTTCGCCTCACCGGACAAGACACTCGCCGTGGCACGTTTTCACATCGTCACGCGGCGTTGATTGACTACGACAACGGTGCGCAGTTCGTGCCACTTGCCAGCATGGGCGCTCCGGGGTTCTTCACCGTGCGCGACTCGTTCCTCTCTGAGTACGCCGCGCTGGGCTTTGAGTACGGGTACTCCGTCGAAGCCACCAACACGTTGGTTGCGTGGGAAGCTCAGTTTGGCGATTTCGTTAATGGTGCGGAAATCATCATTGACAACTTCTTGGTCGCCGCTGAGGACAAATGGGGTCAGCGCGCTTCATTGGTGATGCTGCTACCTCACGGCTACGAGGGCCAAGGTCCCGAGCACTCCAGCGGTCGCATAGAGCGGTTCCTTTCACTCAGTGCTCGAAACAACATCCGAGTAGCCCAGCCAACTACCGCCGCTCAGTACTTTCACTTACTGCGCAGTCAGGTCCTTCGCCAGCGCTCGACGCCCCTCATTGTCTTCACACCAAAGTCAATGTTGCGCGCAGTGCATACCCGTTCTCCGCTCTCAGCGTTCGAACACGGATCGTTTCAAACCGTGCTCGACGACAATGTTGAAGACGTCAACGTGGTCAAGCGCGTGGTGCTCGCCTCGGGCAAGGTGTCCCATGAGGTGCGTGGTCATCGCGACAACGTCGCCGCCAGTCGCGTCGCCGTTGTTCGCGTTGAGCAGCTCTACCCATGGCCGACCGATGAAATTGAACGAGTGTTGAAGGGTTATCCCAATCTCGAAGAAGTCGTCTGGCTTCAAGAAGAGCCCGAGAACATGGGTTCATGGCCCTTTGTACACCTGCGGATGCACGATCACCTGCGAAATCTCAAGGTGTCACACGTTGCTCGAGCGGAGTCGGCCAGTCCGGCGACGGGCAGTGGGCTTGTCCACGCTGCTGAACAGTCCGACCTCTTGGTTCGAGCAATCGGGTGAGTCCAAGCAAAGGCGCTCGACTTCGCGTCGTGGTCGATGGATCAAACCTCGCCACGGAAGGTCGAGTAACACCCAGTCTTAGTCAACTTGATGAAGCAGTGACGGCCTTTCAAGAAGAGAGTCCGAGCGCTGAGATCATTGTGGTCGCGGACGCGTCGTTCGAACATCGTGTTGCCGCAGGCGAACGCAGTCGCTTTAACGAAGCAGTGCTCGCCGGCGAGATCGTCACTCCGCCCGCTGGTGCCGTTGGACGCGGTGACGCGTTCATTTTGAAGATTGCCGATCGCATCAACGGTGTGGTGTTGAGCAACGACTCTTTCCAAGAGTTTCAAGACGAGTACCCCTGGCTCTTTGAAGTGGGCCGTCTTATTGGGGGCAAGCCCGTGCGCGGCGTGGGCTGGGTCTTCACGTCACGTTTGCCTGTTCGAAACGTGAAAGTGACGCGAGCGGTAAAGAAGTTGGCGGTGACCTTGCCCAGTGGCGCCAAGCCAACCATCGGCACGACGTTGACACCGGTGAAAGCGGCCAAGAAGGCCGCGCCAACGAAAAAGGCCGCGACCAAACCAGAAAAGGTCATCGAGAGGATTACGCCGAAAGCGCCCACGAAGGCCATCAAGAAGTTGGCGAAGAGTACCGAAGCGGCGAAGAAGACACCCCGCAAGAAGGCGGCAAAGGCAACCGCGACCAAGGCCAGAAAAAGAGCCACGAAGATAGCGTCGCCAACGACGCCGCCGGCGGTGGCGCTGCGCCGAGGTCGTCAGCCCGTAAACCCTGAGGCCGATTTCACGCTATTTACGCACACCTACCGCGTAGGCGCTCAGGTACCTGGAGAGGTGACGGCCTTCACCTCTCACGGTGCCGTCATAAAAGTTCAACTCAAGGGCGGCAAGCAGGTTGAGTGCTACGCCCCTACGATGTCGCTCGGCTCGCCCGCGCCCGCGCGTGCGCGTGACGTCCTCAAGCGTGGTGACCAACGCACGTTTCGCCTCGTGACTGTCGACAGCGAGCGACGTATCGCGGAGTTGGCCCTGGCGTGAGTGAACTCTCGCTTGACCCAATGGACTGGTTACCACACCGGCCACCGTTCTTGCTTCTCGACGCACTGGTGAGTATTGAACCTGGGCTGAGGGCAAGTGGTCGTTGGACGCTTCGCGGTGACGAGTGGTTCTTTTCTGGTCACTTTCCTGGTCGACCAACGACCCCGGGCGTCTTGCTGCTCGAGTCAATCGCCCAGTGCGGCGCGGTCGCGGTGCTCGCGGATCCTCGTTACGTCGGTCGTTTGCCGCTTTTTGGTGGCGTCGAGAACGCGCGGTTTCGACGTCAAGTCGTACCTGGCGACACCGTTGAGGTGGAGTGTGAGATGACCAAACTCTCAGCGCGCGGGGGTAAAGGATTCGGTCGTGCCATGCTCGAAGGAAAAGTGGCCGTCGAGACTGAATTATTTTTTATTTTGGCGGACGCAACCTCGACGTCATAGTTCCGGGATTAGTTGAGGCCTTTCGGCAACATCGCTTCAATGAACATAGGTCCCGGCGTCGCGTAGGAACGCTCGAGGGCTTCGACTAATTCATCGGCGGTCTCGACGCGAGTGCTCGGCACACCCTGTGCGCTTGCGAGCGACGTGAGATCGAGCGTGGGGTCATCGAGGTCGAGCATCCGCGCGCTTGTTGTACCCTCGCGTACCGCTCCGACACGCGTCAATTCCATATTGAGCACGGCGTAGCTTCGATTAGAGAGTCCCACCACCGTCACGTCGAGACCTTCGCGAGCCATGGTCCACAGTGCCTGAAGCGTGTACATCATCGATCCATCGGACTCGAGCGCGAGTACCCGGCGACCGCTGGCGACGGCCGCGCCCAAGGCGACAGGCAGTCCGTAACCAATGGCGCCGCCCGTCAGTGTCATCCACTCGTGCTCGGGCGAGTGACGCGTCGCTCCAAAGAGATGGATGCCGCTCGTGTTGGACTCGTCGGCAACAATGACACCTTCCTTCAGCGTCGCTCCAATCGCCTGGGCGAACGAGTGCGTCGTCAAATCACCGCTGGGCGCCGTTGGTTGCTCACCACGTTCGGCGTCGACCCGTGGAGCGTCGAGGGAATCGACGAGAGCCTCGAGGGCGCTAAAGGTGTCGCTGCCTGGCGGGGCGAGAACAATGACGTCACAACCTTCGGGCGATAAGCGGCTCGGGACGTTCGGGTACGCGAAGAAGCCCACGGGTTCGCGAGAGCCGATCACGATGATGGCTTCGGAGTCCTTCAGCTGATCGGCCGCGAACTCGCTGAGGTAGATGAGTCGCTCGGGACTCGCGACACCATCGCCGCGGTCCATCATCGCGGGAAACGTCTCCATCATGAATCGAGACGACGTCGCTGCGGCCACGCGTTGGGCGAGCGCCATCTGTTCTTTGTTGACGGCGCTGCCGCCAAGAAACAAGGTGCATCGCTGGGACCGAAGTGCGTTCAGCGCTCGTTCGAACGTCGCGTCGTCAATCTTGTCAAGTGGCGCGCGCGTTGCTCTGGGCCACGAGGAAGGTGCTCCCTTGATCTCGCTCCACGACATGTCTGCCGGTAGGACCAGTGTCGCGATTTGCCCGGGAGGTCCGTACGCGGCGCTGATCGCGTCAGCAGCGTCCTTGGCGAGGTCGTCACTCGACATCGTTCGCCGGTACCAGCCCTCAAGACCTTGGGCGAGCGCTTCGACGTTGCTTTGCAGCGGTGCGTCAAAGACAGAGTGGTACGTGGCGTGGTCGCCCACAATGTTGAGAAGGGGCACGCGCGCGCGCCGCGCGTTGTGCAAGTTAGCCCATCCGTTGGCCAGACCTGGTCCGAGGTGGAGCAACGTGGCGGCGGGTGATCCTTTGACGCGCGCGTAGCCGTCGGCGGCGCCGGTGGCGACGCCTTCAAAGAGACAGAGAATGCCGCGCATGTCCGGCGCGTCGTCGAGAGCAGCGACGAAGTGCATCTCGGAGGTGCCGGGATTGGAGAAGCAGACGTTGACGTCATTTGCTGCCAGGGTGGCCAGGAGCGAATGGGCACCGTTCATCGTTGGAATCTCCTTCAGTGGGTTAGAACGTCACCCGGAGCGAACTATAACCGCGGTATTTTGTCACTTAGTCGTGGAGCCATCGCTCTCGAGCGCTTCGACACTCTTCGCCAGCGAGGCGCGAATGGCCGCGAGTCGAGCCCGACGAGCGTCACCGCGTAGTGGAGCGTTCTTCTCTTCGAGGCTGCGAACGACCGCTTCAATGGGGGCCAAGAATCGCGACGGCGAACGGTCGGGGTATCGAGGATCGTTGCGTCCTTTGCTCCACGTAATGAGTAAGGAGCGTTCCGCACGACTCAGCGCGACGTAGGCCAAGCGCTGTTCCTCCGCGATCTGGGCAGTGGTAGTGGCTAGATAGTTAGGGAGCTGTCCTTCAGCCCAACCAATAGCCGCGACGTGTTGAAACTCGAGGCCTTTCGATCGGTGGATAGTTGAGAGCGCTACTGCGTCGCGCTCGGTGTCTTCCAGTCGTCGCGACGTCAACTCTGGCGCCGCGAGATCAGATGCGGGAGAGTGTTCGGGACCACGGCGCTCGTTGGGGACGTCCGCGGCGTCAAGGTAGCTCGCGACGAGTTCGAGTTGCGCGTTCGTGCGGGCCAACACCGCCATGGACTTCCATGACGTCCCCGGTTGGTGTTTCGCGGCCAGCCACGTCGCGACGTGTTCGGCCTCTTCTTCGTCGGTGTTATAACTGCGAACAAGCGGAACTTCGCCTTCGTCCTTGGCGGGCATGATGCCGCGAGCGCCTTCTTCGAGCAAGGTATTGGCTACCGCGATGATGTTGGCGGTTGACCGGTGGTTCCGCGTGAGATCGAGCACCACTGTGTCGGGCCAGGTCAGAAGAATCTCATTGATCAGTGTCGGGGTCGCACCATTGAAGCCGTAGATGGACTGATTGGGGTCACCCACACAGAACAAGTCGGGGTCGTCGCCGGCCATCTGGCGCAGCAACATGAACTGCAGGGGGTTCATGTCTTGGGTCTCGTCAACGTAGAGCGAACGGTTGCGGTAACGAAACGAGGCGAGAACGTCGGGTTCGTCGCGCAAGAGAGCAACTGCTTCGCCCAGCAAAAGATCGAAGTCCACGACGTTACGACTTTTGCAAAGCCCCACGTAACGATCGAGCACGTCGGCCAACTGCGCGGGCGCGAGCGGCGCGTCACGGCGAAGTCGACGCGCGTTCTTCGCGTACATCGCGCCATTGAATCCTTGGCTCAACGCCCAGCCAATTTCTTGTTCTAGTCGCGGCAACTGCCAGTCCTCGAGTTTCAGCTCGCCCGACTCGCGCAGTTGCTTAGCTAAAGCGCTGACAATCTTTCGGCGGTTGGGCTCGAGGGTAAGGGGACGCAGGTGATGATCGTCGCGGTACTGCGTGACGAGATTCAACGCGGCGCGGTGAAAGGTTCCGGCACGCACGTCGGGCACTCCAGCGCGAAAGAGTCGCCGACGTAACTCGTCGCCGGCCTTTCTCGTAAACGTCATGGCCAGTACTTGATCGGGCGCGACCTCTTGGTCCGCGATCCGACGCTGTATTCGTAGCGTGAGCACGTGCGTTTTACCCGAACCGGCAGTCGCGCGCACGAGGTGTCGACGGGCGGGCGACATCACGGCTTCGCGCTGTTCGGGCGTAAGGCCAACGAGGAGCTCGTGAGGGAAGGTTGTCTCGTCACTCATGGTGCCTACGACGCTACCGGTAGGCGGTGACGTGGTCTCGGGGGAGGGGTCAGCCTCACCTAACCTAAAAGACGTGCTTCGTAGCTACGGTGACTCGAAAATCTTTGGAGAGTCCTACGGGCAAGGACCCGTTCGAGTGGTCTGGCTTCACGGTTGGGCGCGACGTGGCGATGACTTCACGCTCGCCGCGAGCGAACTCGCTGATCGCTCGATTGCTTCGGTGACGCTCGATATGCCCGGATTCGGGGCTTCGCCGCCGCCCGAGATGGCCGGCGGCGCTCGGCACTACGCCGAATTGGTCATCCCGGTACTTCGTGAGATATCAAGCGATCCAATCGTCCTCGTCGGCCATTCCTTTGGTGGTCGCGTCGCCACAGTTATCGCCAGCACCCACCCCGACTTGGTTCGCGCACTGGTGCTGACAGGAGTCCCTCTTATACGTCTCGCGCCCGCCTCGAAGTCTCCGATTACATATCGACTCGTTCGCTGGCTGCACGCCAGGGGAGTCGTGAGCGACAAAACAATTGAAGCGGCACGACAAAAGTACGGCTCGACGGACTACCGACGAGCAGAAGGCGTCATGCGCGACGTGCTCGTCGCCAACGTAAACGAAAGTTACGAGAGGGAACTATCAACGATTCAGGCCCCAGTTGCTTTCGTGTGGGGTGAGAATGACACCGTCGTCCCCACCCTTGTTGCGCAAAGCGCCTCATCGATGCTGCAAGGCGAGTCCACGTTGGCGGTTTTCGCGAACGTTGGTCATCTCTTGCCCCTCGAGGCACCTGAGGAACTCGCGAAGGTAGTGGAGAAGGCCGTGCAACGATGAACCCGGTGGGCGCGTCACTCCTTGCGATCCTGCTCGCGTTGGCCTACGCCGCGCAGATGTCGCGATGGCTCCGGGTGCTCCAACGCGAGCACTACCAGCCTTCGTCGATGGTGCGCTTTCTCGGACGGTGGTCCGCTCCACCAAGGTCCAGCGCAAAAATGAGCGCGAGGTTGGGTACGACGGCGCGCGCGAAGCGCCCCGTGACGCTCACCTACGTGCTGATTGTCGTTATTGCGGTCGCGATCATTTTTCACGCGCACGTACTGCTCGTTCTCGTCTGCGCACTGTATGGACTGGCGTGCCCTCAAGGACTCACGATTCGGGGTCGAACGAGTCCGCTTGAGTGGACGCGACGTCTGCGCAGCGTCGCGTTAATCTCCTTCTCTTTCTCAATCGTCGTTACCGTCCTCGGAGTTCTTACGTCTGAGCCATTCATTGGTGCGATCATCGCGGTGCTCGCCGTACCCCCCGTGCTCGATCTCACCACGCGGATTCTCGAGCCAGCGGAGAATCGAAAGGCGCAAAGATTCGTTCTCCAGGCGCAACGACGCCTCGAGCAGGTTCACCCGAGAATCGTCGCGATCACTGGTTCCTACGGCAAGACCTCAACGAAGAACCATCTCGCGGATATCTTGAGTGACGACGGAGGCGTCGTGGCCTCGCCGCGCAGCTTTAACAATCGCGCTGGCCTCTCGCGTGCGATAAATGAGAACTTGGCCGAGGGAACACGAGTCTTCATTGCGGAGATGGGGACGTACGGCCCAGGAGAAATACGTGCGCTGACGTCATGGTGCGTGCCAGAGATCGCCGTCGTCACCGCCATTGGCCCCGTTCACCTTGAGCGAATGAAGTCACTGGACGTCGTTGAGGCCGCGAAACGTGAAATCACGGAGCGAGCGACGACGGTCGTGCTCAACGTGGATGATCCGCGACTTTCGACGTGGCCCGAGTCGCTGCGCGCGGAGGGCAAGCGTGTAATTTCTGCGGGCTCGAACAACACTGGGGCCGACGTTCGCGTGGTGAGTGAAGCGCGTCGATGGACGTTGATCGTCGAGGGCATCAACGTGGGGACGATCGAAGAGATTGTTGGTGTGCAGCCAACCAACGTGGCCTGTGCCCTTGGCGCCGCGATGGCGTTGGGTGTTGAGACCAAAAACCTTTTCGGCCGCCTCGCTAGTCTCCGACCCGTCGCGAACCGCCTGAACGTCGTGACCGCGGAGTCAGGGGTCGTCGTTATTGATGACACCTTCAACGCCAATCCCGCGAGTGCTGTCGCCGCGTTGAATGTGTTGGCGTCGCTCGATCTCACTGGTCGTCGCGTGGTCGTTACGCCTGGCCTCGTGGAGCTCGGGGACGAACAGTACGGCGAGAATCTTCGCCTCGCCACTCGCGTCGTGGCCGTGCCGGCTGAACTTGTTGTCGTCGCTCGAACGAACCTCGTCGCACTCGAAGCCGCGTACCAAAAGCCGGTGAGGCGCTTTGATACCCGCGAAGAGGCTGTGGCGTGGGTTCGCTCATCATTAGTAGCGGGCGACGGCGTGCTGTACCTCAACGACCTGCCCGACCACTACCCTTGATGTCTTAATGACTTTGTTGCGAGGTGTTCGGTGACCAGTGCAGTGCTCTTCGGGGGTCCTTCGCCCGAACACGACATCTCTATTTTGACTGGACTGCAAGCTCTACGTGAGTTGCGTCGAGGCAGCGACGACGTCACCGGTATTTACTGGACCAAAACCGGATCGTTTTATTCCCTTGATGGCGACGCCGAAGCCGAGAGTTTTCTTGACGGCGTCCCCAAGGGTTCGAGTGAATTGTCGCTGCGTCTGGGCGATCAGGGCGGTTTCTATTCGAGCGGTCGTCGAGAACGTCGTTTGACGATTGACACCGTGTTGCTTGCTACGCACGGCGGACCTGGCGAAGACGGCACCCTCCAGGGCGCGCTCGACCTTGCAGGTCTGCTCTACACCGGCCCAAGCCTCGCTGGTGCCGCACTCGGGATGGACAAGTGGGCCTTTGGTGCACAGGTCGCCGCTGCCGGTCTGCCGACGTTGCCCCGAGCACTCCTGACGAGAGCGACCACGTCACTGCCTTTTGAAGGGCCGTATATTTTGAAGCCGCGATTCGGTGGCTCGTCCATAGGCATAGAAACAGTGGCCGACCTCGCCACGGCGCGGGCTCGATTGACGTTGAACACGCACTTAGCGAACGGTTGCGTTATTGAACCGTATCGAAGCGATCTTTCGGATTTGCAGATCGCACTGCGAACCTATCCATCTCTAGAACTCTCTGCGATCGAACGACCGCTTCGTCGTTCGAAGGACGCGGAGATTCTCAACTACCGCGACAAGTACGTAGGGGGAGAGGGAATGGTCTCCGCGCCGCGCGAACTGCCGGCCGTGCTGTCCGCCCAGCAACGTAGCGACATTATTCGTTACATCACGGCTATCGCCGACATCGCCGAGGTTCGCGGAGTGGCGCGCGTGGACTTTCTCGCCAGTGAATCCGAGCTTTACGTCAACGAGATCAACACCATCCCCGGTTCACTCGCGAAGCATCTCTTTGTCGATCCGCCCTTGGCGTTCGCGACGTTACTTCGAGACTTGTTGAGTGAAGCGCGCGAACGCCCAGCTCATCGCTACAGCGCCGCTGGCGCGGACGGACTCGTCTTGCGCTCCGCGGGTTCGATCGCCGCCAAACTCGCGTAACCGAGGCACTCGCGCGAGCGCTTCGGAGAGAGCGTCACTGTAGGGATCGATCAGCAGTCCCTGCTGCAATGCCCAAAAGGCCAATTCATAGTTACGTCGCTGAAGCGAACTGTGGTGCAGCGCGAGCGCGGCCCATTCGCCGTCGCGCGCCAGACGCGCGCCGT
>DATCBX010000248.1:0-5344 GCA_036511635.1 Acidimicrobiales bacterium
AGTAGGACGGTAGGTTTTCTCATGGGCCGCGTGCTACTGCTCAATGCCACCTTCGAGCCACTCCAACTCGTCTCTGAACGACGTGCCGTGGTCTTGATGTTGGCCGGACGCGCCGAACCCATTGCGATGCCCGAGGAGCCCGCGGTCTGTCGCTCCGCCAGTCTTGTCGTGGAGATTCCGGCAATTGTCCGCCTTCACGAAATGGTCAAACTTCCCGCAAAGACTCGAACGCCCCCGCTGACGCGACGCTCCTTGTTGCTGCGCGACAGCAATCGTTGCGCGTACTGCCTCGAGCACGCCGACACCATCGATCACGTCGTGCCACGATCACGTGGCGGGCGACACGAGTGGACCAACGTGGTTGCAGCCTGTCGACGTCACAATATGCAAAAGGGCGATCGACTCTTGGAAGAACTCGGTTGGCGTATGCACTTCGAGCCCCGTATCCCGGACGGTCCATGGTGGCGCTGGCGCCACGTGCCCGACCCTGATCCGCTCTGGGCGCCGTTTCTTCCTCGCGCCTCGTGAGAGGCGACGCGGAAGATCTCTACGACTATGACGAACTTCGTCGTGAGTCCGAGGCGACAATGTTCGTCGTCCACGTCAGTCGCCCCACGTTGGTCCTTGGCAGCAGCCAATCTCTCGACGTGATCAATTTCGACGCACTTGGCGAGACGCCACTTCGTCGACGAAAAGGTGGCGGAGGACTGGTGTTGTTACGACCGGACGATCTCTGGATCGACTGGTGGATTCCCCAAAGTGACCACCGATGGTCCCCTGACGTGCACGTCAGCTCAATAATGGCAGGGCGTTGGTGGGCAGAGTCTCTTGCGTCGTTCACGAGCGAACCAGTCTCTGTCTATGACGGGCCCCTAAAGGGAAACCTAGATTTTCGCGTCGTCTGCTTCGCGGGCCGAGGACCGGGTGAGGTCTTCATTAATGAGCGAAAGGCGGTTGGCCTGACGCAGTGGCGGGTTCGTGAAGGCGTCTTTCTTTCGAGTGTTCTGCACGCGCAGGCCACGAGTGACGTGCTGGCTTACCTGGCCCAGGTGCCCACGGGACTTAGCGAGGCTCTGGACCATCAGATTCTTTCGTCGCTGTCGCTGGACAACTCCGACGAGCTCATCGACCAGCTCGCTTCGAGCAGTGGTCCTTTGCGGCTTCGACCCCTTCTCCTGACGCTCTAACTTCCTGCGCGTCGACGCGTTAACTACCGCCCGTACACTCGTCACGGCTCCCGGGACGTCGTGAAGCTCGAAAGGACTCAAAAGGAGGTGAAATTGGCGATTAGTGGCGAAGAGTGGTGTAATGTGTCACAAAGTGGGGGAAAGTGGTGAACCCGCGAAAGGACAGTCATGCTCGGGTTCGTGGGTCAGTTTCAACACTCATTGGACGCTAAGGGACGACTGATCTTGCCCGCGAAATTTCGCGCTGAATTTGAGCGTGGTGGACACTTAAGTCCCAATACCGAAGGTTGCGTCGCTCTTTGGACGCCCGGAGAGTTCTCACGTCAGATGGAAGAACGTCTCCAACAAAGTCGCGTTGGCGGTTCATCCGAACGCCAACAGGTTCGCTACTGGTCAGCTAACTCCTCAGATGTCGAGTTCGACAAACAAGGTCGCTTTGCATTACCGGGTGCCATTCGAGAGTACGGACAGCTATCTGGAGACGTGTTGGTTGTCGGTGCGATTGACCACGTCGAACTTTGGAACCCCGTGACCTACGGGGAAAAGGTCAACGCCGCCGAAGAAATCTTTAAGCAGGGCAGTGACTAGTGACTGGAGTTACACAGCAGTACCGGCCGCGGACCACGCGCAGCCTGGCAATCGTGACAATGAAGCGAGAATCCTCCTCCGCACTCTCGCTCATTGTCGCGGTTGAAAGGCTGCGGATGGCCCAGGGCAGTTACCACGAACCAGTACTCGCGAGTGAGATCGTCGAGTTGTTTGCCAGTTTGGACACTGGCGTGGTGGTTGACGCGACGCTGGGTGGAGGCGGACACGCCGAGGCAATTCTCGCAGCCGCGCCACAGTTACGAATTCTCGGTATAGATCGTGACCCCGAAGCTCGTGCCGCGGCAACGACCCGCTTAGCGCAGTACAGCGATCGCGTTCTCGTTGTTGACGCCACCTTCGCTGACCTCGCTGACGTTCTTCATGACAATGTCGACTTCCTTCATGGTGAAGAAGTCGTGGGCATCTTGATGGATCTGGGAGTCTCATCGCACCAACTCGACGAGACGAGTCGCGGTTTCTCCTTTCGAGCTGACGCGCCACTCGACATGCGCATGGACCCCACGAAGGGCGAAACAGCCGCGCAGTTTCTTGGCCACGTTGATCAACACCAACTGGCCAAGCTGCTGCGCGACAATGGCGAGAATCGTTTCGCTGGCTCAATCGCGAAGTCGGTCATTGAGCGTCAGCCCCAGACAACCTTTGAACTCACCGAGGCCGTCGAACGAGCCGTCCCGATGGCCGCTCGCCGCCGTGGCCACGTCGCAACGCGTGCCTTTCAAGCACTTCGCATCGCGGTTAACGCTGAAGAAGAGCAGCTCAGCGAAGGACTCGACGCGGCAGTTAACTCTCTGAGTATCGGCGGTGTAGTTGCGGTAATTTCGTACCACTCAGGTGAAGACCGGGTCGTGAAGTCGTTTTTCGCCGAACAACAGAGCGGCGGTTGCCGCTGCTCTCCCGAGCTTGGCTGCGTCTGTGGCGCCATCGGCCGCGTCAAAGTTTTTAAAGCGAGCGCTCAGTTAGCCAAGGCTTCTGAGATAGCCGAGAACCCCCGTGCTCGTTCGGCCCGGCTGCGCATTGCTCGAAAGGTGGCGCCGTGAGCGTCATCAGTTTTCCACGCCGTGTCGACACGCGTCAGCCGCCAAAGCGTGCAACCCCTTCGTCTCGGCCTGGTTCGCATCGCGCGAGGACGCCTCGGCGCGCTCAGGCGACGCGCCGTTGGATCCAAACTTCGGTATCGCGTAAGTCAGCGATCATCGTGGTAGTTGCACTTGCTCTCTCTCTCGCCGGCAGTATGTTCGAGGCAAATCGCCAGATCGAGATTCACTCGCTGCAGAGCCAACTACTCCAAGACCAGTCGACCTACGCGGTTCAGGTGGGTTCTTTGACGGGCCTTTCCGCGCCTAGTCAGATTGCGTCGAAGGCCGGTGCGTTGCACCTGGTGGATCCCACCTCGGTCACCCAAGTACCGTCCACGTCTCTTGATGCTCCTCTGCCTCTACCAAAATTCTCTGGTTACGCACCGGCAACATCAAGGACGCTTCGGTGAGCACCCACAACACCTCGACGCATAGTCGAACGCAAGTTCTTCGTGATTCACGCAACGCCAAACCAAAGGGCCCCCGCCGACTCCTGCTGCTACGTGGGGGATTGGCTCTTGCCTTCGCTGCCCTAGGCGTGCGACTCGTTTTTCTCCAGGTGATCGACCACGCTCACTACGCCGCTCTCTCCGTCGCTCAGGTAAGACATGAGTTCACCACGACGGCATTGCGCGGGGGAATTTACGATCGCCACGGTCAAACGCTCGCGGTATCGAGGCCGACTTCGTTGGTGATTGCGGATGATATGCAAATCAGCGACCCAGTTACTGAAGCCAAAGCCATGTCGCCCCTCGTAAAAGTTCCCGTCGCCAAACTCACTGCGCTGCTTTCAAAAAAGAACGACGGCTACGTCATTATCAACAACAAACTTGATCTCACCGACGGAAGAAAAGTGTCGTCGCACCTGTTCGCTGGCATCGTCGTGCAGGACTCATCGATTCGTACGTACCCCGACGGCACGCTCGCCACCTCCGTGCTGGGTGGTGTGAACGCGAGCGGCGCTGGTTCGGCGGGACTCGAGTATGAGTACCAACAAAAGCTCGCCGGACAGACAGGAATAACGCGCGAGTTCACTTCTTCTTCTGGTGTAAATTTGCCGGCCTCTAACTCGACGGTCATTACAAAAGCGAAGCCGGGCGTCGGAATTGAGCTAACTCTCGACTCTTCGCTGCAGTACATCACCGAACGTTCCCTAGCTCGTGAACTTCAAGCGTCTGGCGGCCTTACCGGCCTTGCGGTGGTGATGGACGTAAAAACGGGCGAGATCTTGGCCGACGCGTCACTCGTGAATACCAAAACGAACGCTGGCGTGTTGGGACCCATATCGACGTGGGGCACGAACGTTGGCGTGCCGGGCATTCAGCAAACCATTAACAATTTGCCGTTTTCCCAGGCGTACGAACCGGGTTCTGTTTTTAAGGTCGTCACGTTCTCCGCGGCGCTACAAAGCGGACTCATGACGCCGGCCACCGTTTTTCCAGTTCCCAACTCGGTCGTCGTGGGCGGGCGACTTTTCCATGACGCTGAAAATCACGGACTAGAACATTTAACGGCCACGCAGGTCTTGGCACAGTCCTCAAATATTGGCACGTATGAAATCGGTCGTCTCGTCGGAGAAACGGGAATTTTGGCTCAGGTAGAGCGACTGGGCTTTGGGCAAACGACGACAATTAACTACCCGGGCGAGACGTCCGGACTGCTCGTCAACGCGGCAAGTTGGTACGCGAGCGACCAAGTAGCGCTGCCGATTGGACAAGTGGACGCCGTGCCGGCAATCCAGGTTCTTGATGCCTACAACGCCATCGCCAACGGCGGTGTCTTCGTCGAGCCCAAGCTGGTTCGTGGTTACGTCTATCCTGACGGCACCGTCAAGGCCACGCCCAAGAGCACGACGCGCGTCGCAATTTCTCCGAACGTCGACGCCACGATGGTCAAAATGCTTGAGCAGGTTGTTCTCTCGGGAACTGGAACGAACGCCATCATCCCGGGCTACACCGTGGCCGGTAAAACGGGCACGGCCACAATCCCGTACCCGGGGCGCGACTCCTTGCTCATCGGTAACTACAACGCGAGTTTCGTTGGATTCGCTCCGGCCAACGATCCGACCTTTTCAATGATCGTCGTCATAGAGCGACCCACGACCAGCATCTTTGGTGGTTCGGTGTCTGCGCCGGTCTTCCAGCAAGTCATGTCGTACGCACTGCACCACTACGGCATTCCGTCGAACGGCGTTGGACAGAAGCCCCTGAAGGGTGCTGCCGCGAGTATCTCCTCGGACGTGACCTGATGCAACTCGGTGACTTGCTAGACGACCTCTCGCTGGACATCGCTACGAGCAGCATTGAGATCACGCGTGTCGAGATCGACTCACGCTCATGCGAACCAGGAACACTCTTCTTCGCGTTGCCCGGGACTTCGTCGCACGGCGCGCGATACGCGAGCGACGCTGTAGAGCGCGGCGCACTGTGCGTCGTGGCCGACTCCGCTCTAAAGCTCAGCGTGCCCGTGGTT
>DATCBX010000249.1:0-4353 GCA_036511635.1 Acidimicrobiales bacterium
AAAAGGTCGCGCACACGACTGGCACCTACACCCACGAACATCTCCATAAAGTCTGAACCCGAAACCGAGAAGAAGGGCACGCCCGCCTCACCAGCGACGGCGCGTGCGAGCATCGTTTTCCCAGTGCCCGGAGGACCAACCAACAAGATTCCCTTAGGAATCGTCGCACCGATGTTTTTATAACGCATCGGATTCTTTAGGAACTCGACGACTTCACTGATCTCTTGTTTCACGCCGAGATAACCCGCCACGTCGTCGAAGGTGGTCTTGGGACGATCCTCGTTGAACTGTTTCGCTTTCGAGCGACCGACGGACATCATGCCGTTCATCTGTCCACGAGCTTGGCGACTGGCGTAGAACATGAAGCCCGCGAAGATGAGCACGAAGATGAGGTAGGGGAGTAACAAGGAAAACAGACCCGAGGAGTTCGCGAACGTGACCGTAACGCTGTCCGTCTGCAGTTGGTGGACCTCGGTCGTTAGCGCGGGAATAGGCCCGTTGGAGGTGTAGTTAGTTCCGTTGACCAGTTGGCCCGTAATAACGCCGCTTGAGTTGTTAATTGCCGCCGAAAGAACTTGCTGCTTGTTGGCCTGGTGAATCAACGTCGAGTAACTGATGGTCTTGACGTTCTTCGAGTTGAAAATGCTGGGAATGACTAAAATTCCCAAGATGAACGCGATGATGATGACCGTGACGAGTCGCCGCCGCGCCTGGGGCGTCATGGGCTTGCCGGCTCCTGGTAAGAACTTCTTGATTCCGTTTGGTTGATTGGGTTCGTTTGGTGCGTCAGCCACGTATCTAATCTAGAGGGCATTAGCAAGATGTCGGCTGCGCCTGTGCATAACTTCAAATTGAAAGCGTTACGCCTTTGAGTTCTTCCTCCGTTGCGTCACTAGAGAACCGACCACGGGTCGGCGCAATTTTGCTGGCGTGCTTTATCGGATTCTTAGCCGGACAGATTCTCGCGGTTCTCCTTTTGGAGATCGGCACACTCGTGACGAACTATTCGGGTGGTCTGAACGCCTTGGAGAAGGCGGCCAATCCTCCGTGGTGGTCAAACGCGTTCGGCCTTCTCGGCCTATGGGTGGGGTTCGCCGCTGCGATCATCTACGCCCGTCGCGAAGGTCATTTGCGAGCGTTGCCCAACCAGTGGCGTCCACGACCGAGTGACCTCATCTACGTGGTGCTCGGCGTTCTCTGCCAGTTTGGCGTCGACCTTCTGTACGCGCCCTTTCACGTCAAGAGTCTGAATCGGCCGGTTAATCACCTCTTTTACTCCGCGCACGGTCCGACCTTCGCCCTGCTCGCGACCATGACCGCCTTTGGCGCGCCGTTCTTCGAAGAGTGGTTTTTTCGAGGTGTCATCTTTCGCTCCGTTACTGAAGGCGCGACGGACTTGTCGTCGCGTACGTCGCTCGCCCTCGGCGTTTTTGTGAGCGCTGTTCTCTTTGGACTCGCCCACGGCGAACTCGTTCAGTTCGCTGGCCTGGCACTACTGGGCATCGTGCTCGCGCTGCTCGTCCACCGCACCAAACGTCTTGTGCCGAGTTTCCTCACTCACGCGTCTTTTAACTCGACCGCGCTCGTGGCCCTCATGCTTCATCGCGCGGGTCATTAATGAGCCGGTTTCGGGCGTTCTGGACGCCGCTGCGGGTTTTGGACGCGGCGTTGATTTTCTCCGTCATCTTTGTGACGGTGTGGTCGCTCCATCCTTCCTTGGTCTTTTCTTCTTCACTGATCACTGGCGGCGACACGGGCGCGCATCTGGCGTTGCCGGCGTACTTGAGAACGACGGGCAACCTCTTTAACTTCACGCCCTGGTATCCAGGCTGGTTCGCGGGTATCCCGGCCTACTCCTACTACTTTGTCTTGCCCGACGTGATCGCGACATTGCTCAGTTACGTCATCGGTTTTGCCGTCGCGATGAAACTCGTGACGATTCTCGGCTCGGTGTTGATGCCCATTACCGCGTACACCATGGGTAAGCTCTTTCGCGCTCCTCGCCCCATTCCTCTCGCCCTCGCTTTTGCGACGCTGCCCTTTCTCTTTGACGCGTCCTTCACGATCGACGGGGGCAATCTTTTCTCGACGATGGCGGGTGAGTATTCGTTCTCGCTTTCGCTTGCGTTAGCGCTTTTAACGATTGGACTCTTCGCGCGCGGGGTGCGAACCGGTCGTGGTTATTGGATGGCCGCCATTGCGCTCAGCCTCACGCTGGCCTCGCACGTGTTGCCGTGGTTCTTTGCGATCGGCGCCGTGGGTGTGCTCGTGGTCTTTGAACTGCTGCAGCGTCGAGGCATTGGCGATCCCACGCAGAAGGACCTGGTGCGCGGGGACTACGCGCGACCGGTTCGATTCGCGATCGGTGCGGGCCTGCTCTCCTTTGGGCTGTCGGCCTGGTGGTTGCTGCCCTTTGCAACAACCCAGAACTACACCGATTCGTTGGGTTATCAAAAGATCACGGGACTCCACGCGTATTTGGCGACGATGGGCTGGTTCAACGCCACTGGCGGGGCGGCGGGGGATCGTTGGGTCATTGTTCTCGGTGCGGTGGGCGTCGTCGTTGCGGTTTTGGTGCGTGACCGTTTAGGGATGGTGCTCGCGGCGTTGACGGCACTCTCTGTTGGCGCCTTTGTCTTCGACCCCCAGGGCGCGATTTGGAACGAACGTCTGATCCCCTTTTGGTTCATCACGATTCATCTCGTGGCCGGATGGTTCGTGGGTTACGTGGCGTGGGTGTGGATTGACTACGTGCCGGTGCGCTTTCGCCGAGCGCCCTTCTATGTTCCGGGCGACAACATCCCTTATGACGAACGTGATGACAACGAGCCTGAAGAGAACGAGCGCGTTGTTGAACCAGTGCCCTTCATTGAGCCGGAGCAACACGTCGACGTGGCGAAAGAGCCGTCGTGGCGTCTCGAGCGAGTCATTCGCGCGAGCGCCGTCGTGGCGCTGCTGGGGATTCTCACTACGGTGCCCGGTCTGATCCAGCCGGTCGCCAATGAACTCCACCTGGCCACGGGCGGTAATGAGGTCAGTACGTGGGCCAATACCAACTACGGCGGCTACCAAGCGCAGTCAGGCTGGTCCGAGTACCACAACTTGATGACGATGATGGGTAACCTCGCCAAGCGCTACGGATGTGGTCGGGCGATGTGGGAGTACAACGTCTCTGAGCAACGCTTTGGCACGCCCGAAGCGTTGATGTTGTTGCCGTACTGGACGAATAACTGCGTGGATTCAATGGAAGGACTCTTGTTCGAGTCCTCGCCCACGACGCCGTATCACTTCCTCGATCAGTCAGAGCTCAGCCTTGCGCCGAGCAACCCACAGAGTGGACTCGACTACGAAGGTCTCAACGTTGCTGAAGGCGTTCGCCACCTCCAGATACTCGGCGTGAAGTACTACATGGCCTTTTCACCTCAAGTAATTGCCGAAGCTAACGCCGATCCCCAACTTCGCCAAATCGCTCTCACAAAGAACTGGCCAGCACCAGGTGCGCAGTGGCACATCTATCTGATCAACAACAGTCCCGTCGTGCGGGCTTTGACGACGTTGCCAAACGTTGTCGCCAACATCTCGAGTCAATCGAAGTGGCTGGACGCGAATCAGCGGTGGTGGATCACGGCTTCGTTGGAGAACGTGCTGGCCGCGAGTTCTGGACCGTCCTCGTGGCCGCGAGCGACGAGCATCACGACAATGAAGCGCTCACCGGTGCTGCCACGTGTCAGAGTCACGCACGTCAATGTTGGACTGCAGTCAGTGTCGTTTCACGTCAGTCGCGTGGGCGTGCCGATACTGGTCAAGATCTCGTACTACCCGCGCTGGCACGCGACGGGCGCCTCTGGCCCTTACCGCGTGAGTCCGAACTTGATGGTTGTTGTTCCGACCTCAAAAACCGTCTCGCTCAACTACACGAGTACCCCGGCGCTGACCTTGGGCAACGTGATAAGCGATCTGACGACACTCGGCGCTTTCCTCACGCTGTGGCTCGTACTGAGAAAGCGCCGAAACCTTCGCCGGTAGGATGAGCAGTCGTGGATACGACAGCAATCTTTAAGGCGTACGACGTTCGCGGTACGTACCCCGATCAGCTCAACGAGCGCGTCGCAGAAGCCGTGGGCTCGGCCTTCGCTACGTTCGCTACGTCGCCTCGCATTGTCATCGCTCGTGACATGCGTACCTCGGGCGTGGCGCTTTCGGAGTCCTTTGCCAAAGGGGCACGAGCAGTTGGCGTCGACGTTGTGGACCTCGGACTTGCGTCCACGGACTTTCTCTACTTCGCCTCGGGCTATCTCGGCGTGCCGGGCGCGATGTTCACTGCCTCACATAACCCTGCGAAGTACAACGGCA
>DATCBX010000250.1:0-2921 GCA_036511635.1 Acidimicrobiales bacterium
GCGACGTCAGCTCCCTGCGGACCCCGCGTGACGACGGCTAAGACGCCAATCTCTTCGAGCGCGGCGAAGGCGTGTTCTAGGTGTTCGTACTGGAAGAGCGAAAGTATCTCAGTCTCGTTGCCGAGCAGCACGTCGACGTCACTCGTGACGAGATCGAGAAAGTCGCGACGATGGCGATCGACACAGAACATGTCCGAGAGCGACAGAGCGACCATTGAATCATGTTCGTGAGCAAAGGTGACCACCTTGCGAATCGACTCTTTCGCAGGTGGAAGATCAAAGAGGTAGCCCTCGACGTACGTAATCTCAGAACGCGCGATCAGATCTTCCTTGATGTCGTTCACGTTCAACTTGTTTGAGGCGCCCAGGTACGTAGCCATCGTGCGCTGAGCGTCACTCGTAATAAAGACGTGACAGCGACCCGTCGCTCCTTCACCCGGCTTGGCAATGGCGATATCGAGTTCCACGCCCATGGTACGAAGGTCGTGACGAAAACGCTCCCCAAACTCATCGTCGGCAACTTTGCCGATGTAGCCGCACGTTCCACCAAGAGCGGCGACGCCCGCGATGGAGTTCGCGACCGAACCTCCCGACATCTGCATCGTGGGGCCCATGGCGTTATAAAAGGTTTCGAGTTGATCCTCTTCGATAAGCGACATGGCTGCTTTGACAAGTCCTAAGTCTCGATAGACCTCGTTCGCGTCTTGGGCGATGATGTCGAGCATCGCGTTTCCAATACCCGTCACCGCGAGTCGATTTGGACCGGGTTTCATGCGCAGTGAGACGGGTGTAGGAGGAGAAGTCACTTAGCGATGGTAGAAGATTCGCCCCTAGGATGGCCACTTATGAGCTCTCCTTCTAACCCTTATCGTCTTGCCCGAACCGTCGTTCCCTCGGCCTACCGCATCTTTCTCACCCCCGACCTCGAGACCTTTACCTTCGCTGGTCGCGTCGAGATTGACGTCGAAATCACTGAAACGCTGAGTGAGTTAACCCTCCACGCCACGGAACTCGAACTCGGCGCCGCCACGATCAGCGCCGACGGCACGAGCTACCGGTCCCAAGAGCACCACCTTGACGACACGTATCAAACAGTGACGTTTGTCTTCGAACGCGAACTACCCGTTGGTCCGGCGGTCGTCGAGATCGCTTTCGACGGCATCTTGAACGATCAACTTCACGGCTTCTATCGCTCGACGTTCACCGACGACCAAGGCGTCGCGCACACCATTGCCACTACCCAGTTCGAACACTCTGATGCCCGTCGCGCTTTCCCGTGCTGGGACGAACCGGCCTTCAAGGCGACGTACCAAGTGAACCTCACTGTCCCGAGCGCGCTCGCTGCGTACTCCAACTCGCCCGTCGCTTCTGACACTGATCTCGGCAACGGGCTACGAACGGTGAGTTTCCTGCCAACCATGAAAATGTCAACGTACCTCGTGGCCTTTGTCATTGGACCCTTCGAAGAAACCCCGGCGATGGACGTCGACGGGGTACCGCTTCGTATCGTGGTGCCAAAGGGCAAAGTGCACCTAACGGACCTGGCCCTCGAAGCGGGCGCTTTCGGACTGCGCTGGTTTTCTACCTACTTCGGCATCCCTTACCCCGGCGAGAAACTCGACATGATCGCCATTCCCGACTTCGCCTTTGGCGCAATGGAGAATTTGGGCTGCATCACGTATCGCGAAACTGCACTCTTGGTCGACCCCGCTACCGGTTCTCAGCCCGAAATCGAACGCGTCGCCGAGGTCGTGCACCACGAGCTTGCCCACATGTGGTTCGGTGACCTCGTCACGATGGAATGGTGGGAAGGAATCTGGCTCAACGAAGCCTTCGCCACGTTCATGCAACTCATGTGCACCAACGCGTTTAGACCTGAGTGGCGCGTATGGGTAAGTCAAAACTCATTCCGCGACCTCGCGTTACAGATCGACTCGCTTCACACCACCCGCGCGATTGAGTACGACGTCATCTCCCCCGACGACACCCAAGGCATGTTCGACGT
This sequence comes from Acidimicrobiales bacterium, assembly GCA_036511635.1. Lineage (GTDB taxonomy): Bacteria > Actinomycetota > Acidimicrobiia > Acidimicrobiales > RAAP-2 > RAAP-2. Next base: position 2,006 of record DATCBX010000250.1, read on the forward strand.
GTTGACGTACGAAAAAGGCGGCTCGGTGCTGCGCATGCTCGAGCAGTACTTGGGAGAAGAGACGTTTCGCGACGGCATCCGTCTCTATCTAAAGAAGCACAGTTACGCCAATACCGTCACCACTGATCTCTGGGACGCGCTCGAGGAGACCTCGGGCCTACCCGTGCGAGACCTCATGAACACCTGGATCCTCCAAGGAGGCTTCCCCCTCGTCACGTTGGCCGACGGTCGCCTCACCCAACAACCATTTACGAACGGTCCGAGCCGTGGCAAAAGCGCCATTGGCAAGAACTGGTTGGTACCCGTACAGACGCGTTCGCTCCAAGGTGGGGCTAACTCGCGCCACCTCTTGGCTGGGGAAGCCATTGAAATCAGCGACCCAGCGCCCGTCATCGTCAACGCCGGTGGATCGGGCGTCTTTCGCTCGCGTTACGGGGCCAAAGAGTTAGCCGCGCTCGCACCACGAATCAGCGAGCTCGAAGAACTCGAGCGCGCCACGCTGATGGCGGACAGTTGGGCCGCCCTCTTCGCCGGCGCGATTACTTGGGCTGACTTTTACACCCTCGCGAGCGGGCTGGGCGAGCAAGACGAGCCCAACCCCTGGGAGTTCGTCGCAACCGCTGTTGACATGGTGCGCCGCGCACTGAACGAAACCCAGCGCGCAACACTGCGCCAGCAGGTTCTTGAGCTCTTCGAGCCACAGTTAACGCGACTCGGCTGGGACGCGCGCGACAGCGACGGCGAGTTGACGCCCCAACTGCGTTCCGTCGTGATCTCTACCTTGGGCACGTTTGGCAACGACGAGAACGTTCGCGCAGAAGCCGTTCGTCGCTTCGAAGCGAACGACATGGCCGGCGACCTGGCGGCAGCGATTCTTCGCGTCGTGGCGAACCAAGACCGACCCGGTGACTACGAG
>DATCBX010000251.1:0-7298 GCA_036511635.1 Acidimicrobiales bacterium
CTCCCCACCACGTCGTGCCGTCGTCACCTTCGGCTTCGACGTAGGCCACGGCTGAAGCTTCAGCACCGGCAGTCAGTGCATGCTCGTGGTAGTCACGAACCTTAAACGTCACGTCCATTTCGCCACGTAGTCCCGACATCAGTGCGTCGATAGGACCGTTGCCTTCACCTTTGACGGTGACGTGCTGGCCGTTCACGACTAACTGAGCAAAGATTCGCGTCATGTTTTGATCGGCCGTCACTTCGCTCGAAAGCAGCTGAATCGTGGGGTTCTCCGGCTGGTAGGTCGTCGTGAAGACGTCCCAAATCTCGGCGGGCGATATCTCGGTGCCCTTCGTTTCCGTCACCACTTGGACGTGCTTGGAGAACTCCACTTGCATCGCGCGCGGCAGCTCAAGCCCGTGTTCGGTACTCAGAAGATACGCAACACCACCCTTGCCCGACTGGGAGTTGACGCGAATAATCGCTTCGTACGTGCGGCCGGTGTGCTTGGGGTCGATAGGAAGGTACGGCACTTCCCACACGTCGTACGTGTCGCCAATAGCCGTCATGCCCTTTTTGATGGCGTCTTGATGGGAACCAGAAAACGCGGTGTAGACCAGTTCGCCAACGTAGGGGTGACGCATATGAATCGGCAAGCGATTGGCGTATTCGGCCACGTGACGGGCCTTGTCGATGTCACGTAGGTCCAATTCGGGGTCGACGCCCTGGGAGAATAGGTTCAACGCCAAGTTCACGACGTCAACGTTGCCCGTCCGCTCACCGTTGCCGAACAACGTCCCTTCAACACGGTCAGCTCCCGCCAAGACGCCAAGCTCAGCCGCCGCGACGCCCGTACCGCGATCGTTGTGGGGGTGCAATGAAAGCACCACGCTGTCACGACGATCGACGTGACGAAGAAACCACTCAATCGCGTCAGCGTAGAGGTTCGGAGAGTACATCTCCACGGTCGCTGGAAGATTCAAAATTAGCGGCCTCTCGGGAGTTGGATCGATAATGGCGATCACGTCGTTACAGACCTCGAGGGCGTAGTCGAGCTCGGTCCCGGTGAAGCTCTCGGGTGAATACTCATAGAAGAACTCAGTGTTAGGAGAAGTTTCTTCCAGCGTGAGGCAGAACTTCGCGGCGTCCGTGGCGATCTTCTTGATGCCGTCCTTGTCGAGACCGAAGACCACGCGCCGCTGCAGAGTTGAGGTTGAGTTGTAGAAGTGCACAATGGCACGTTTCGCGCCGTAGAGAGACTCGTACGTACGTCGAATGAGGTCCTCTCGACACTGCGTGAGCACCTGAATAGTGACGTCGTCCGGAATGAGTCCTTCTTCGATGATCTGACGAACGAAATCAAAATCAGGCTGCGACGCCGAAGGAAATCCAACCTCAATTTCTTTGAAGCCCATCTCAACAAGTTGCGTGAACATGACGTTCTTGCGCTCAAGGTCCATGGGGTCGATCAGGGCCTGGTTGCCGTCACGCAAATCCACGCTGCACCACCTCGGGGCTTTAGTGAAACGGCGATCGGGCCACGAGCGATCGGGCAGGTCAACGGGCACCGTGGCTCGGTACTTGGCGTAGGCCATAGGACTTGGCTGTTGGTGTCGGTTGGTCATCTCCATCCTTTCGTCAATTCAGTAGAGAAACAAAAATGCCCCCGCGTACGCGGGGGCAGGGCGAGCAGCAGCTCGCCCTTTACAGCAGCAGCTCGTTCAAGTGCATACTCATCGCCCCATTGTACCTCTGTTTCGTGAAATGTCCAGAGGTAACTCCTACTATCCTGAACCTTCGTGGGTTTACTAAAAACACTCTTCAAACTGACACTTATCCTTACCTTGGGTTCAGTCGCCGCCGGCGTGGTCTTTTTGGTCAAGCGACCTAAAAGCACGTCGTCAATCTCCTTTGAAGAATGGCCCAGCGTGCCACGTAATCCCGCGGCCTAGTTACCACACTCATTCGCGTTGCTCACAAAAGGAGTTTGTTATGGCAGAGATGGAATATCGCCGACTAGGACGCTCAGGCCTCAAGGTCAGTGTCTTATCGTTTGGTAGTTGGGTCACCTTTGGTAACACCAACCAGATTGAAACCGCGCACCAAGCCGCTGAATGTCTTTCGGCGGCGCACGACGCGGGCGTCAACTTCTACGACAACGCCGAGGCTTATTCAGCTGGTGAGTCCGAGCGTGTTATGGGTGCTGCCTTTAAAGAACTCGGCTGGAAGCGACATGACTACGTTGTCTCCACCAAACTCTTCTGGGGACTTCACGAGGGGCCCAACATGCGCAACACCCTCAACCGCAAGTACCTCGCACAGGCTATCGAGGGTTCGCTCGAGCGACTCGAATTGGACTTTGTGGACTTGGTGTTCTGTCACCGGGCCGACCCCAACACGCCAATTGAAGAGACCGTGTGGGCCATGAGCGACATGATCGAGCGTGGCCAGGCCCTCTACTGGGGCACGTCCGAGTGGACCGCCGACGAAATTCGAGCCGCCTACGACATCGCCGATCGCCACCACTTGCACAAGCCCGTCATGGAACAACCGCAGTACAACATCTTGTGGCGCGACCGCGTCGAAAAAGAGTACAAGCGGCTTTACGAAGACATTGGCCTAGGAACAACAATCTGGTCGCCTCTGTCGTCGGGCCTCCTTACGGGTAAGTACCTCAACGGCATCCCCGAAGGTTCTCGCGCTACGTTGCCCGGATACGAGTGGTTGAAGCAGTCACTCACGAACAAGGAAAGCAACGCGAAGGTTGCGGAACTGAAAAAGATCTCTGACAGTCTCGGTGTGTCACTCGCTCAGTTCTGCCTGGCGTGGTGCGCGAAGAACCCCAATGTATCTACCGTCATCACGGGCGCGTCGACTGCCGATCAGGTACGCGAAAACATGACTGCGCTCGACGTGATGCCGTTGCTAACGCCCGACGTCATGGAAAAGGTCGACCTCGTCAGCTTGATGTAGTCGCTACCTCGTCCTAGCGGAGTGTGATCAAGTGAATGTCTTGAATGCCGTCCGTGTCACGAAGCTGTTCAACGACGGATGCGGGCGTAGGTTGAACAGTCGAAAGAACCATCAGCGCGGTGTGTGACTTAGGATCTGGACCCACTGCCATCGAGGCAATGGAGATATTGGCGTCACCAAGTGCAATACCCACGAGGCCGATCATGCCCGGACGGTCGTCGTTGTGAACCACCAACATTGACGTCGCGGGAGCAATCTCCACCGCGTGACCGTCGACGCTGACAATGCGCGTTTCGACTCGGGTTCCAATGGTCATCAAGGTTCCCGACACCGTGTGACCATCTGAACTCACGGTGATCAAACTGATGTACTCGGCAGACGCCACCGAAGAAACCTCACTAAATGTCAGATCGTGTTCCGCGGCCAACTGTGGTGCGTTCACGAACGACACGCCGTCATGGCCCGTCGCGCTCAAAAGACCCTTCAGAGCACACAGCGTCAAGATCTTTGTTCCGGCGCCGGCCAATTCACCTTGGTAGGTCACTTCAAGGTCCGCGGGTTTGCCGTCGAGCAGGCCACCAATAAAGCGACCGAGCAGTTCGGCGAGACCCATGAAGGGACTCACGGAGTTAGACACTTCTCCGGCCGACACGTTGACAGCGAAAGGAACGAAGTCACCGGCCAGGGCCAACTCGACCTGCTCCGCGATGGTGACGCCGGCTTTGTCTTGCGCTTCGGCTGTCGATGCACCGAGGTGAGGAACGACGACGACCGAAGAAAGTTCGAACAACGGAGACTCCGTGGTCGGTTCTTTGGCAAAGACATCGAGCGCAGCACCTTGAACGTGTCCGCTGCGAATCGCCTCGGCGAGGTCGGCTTCGTTGACGATGCCACCGCGCGCAACGTTAATGATGCGCACGCCTTTCTTCGTTCTCTTCAGCGTCTCGGCGTTCAACAAGTCCGTGGTTTCTTTGTTCTTGGGCAGGTGAATCGTGATGAAATCACTCTGAGCGAGCAACGTGTCAAGGTCCAAGAGCTCAATGCCCATGTGTCGGGCACGTTCGTCTGAAATGTAAGGATCGTACGCAACGAGTCGCATGCCGAAGGCCATTGCCCGTTGAGCAACGAGCGCGCCTATCTTGCCAAGTCCCACCACACCGAGCGTCTTGCCGTGAAGTTCAACGCCTTCCCACTTGCTGCGCTCCCATTTGCCGTTCTTCAACGCCGAGTGAGCTTGGGGAATGTTGCGCGCTTGTGCGAGCAACAGAGCCATGGTCTGTTCCGCTGCGGAAAGAATGTTCGATACAGGAGCGTTGACGACCATAACGCCGAGTTCGGTGGCTTTGGCGACGTCGACATTGTCCAGACCAATGCCGGCACGTCCAACGACCACCATGTCGCTGGCCGCTTCGAGCGTGGCCGCGTCCACGTTGGTGGCGGATCGAATGATGAGGGCGTGCGCGCCTCGAACCGCGCCAATGAGATCTGCGGGCGAAAGCCCCAGCTGTATATCGACCTCATGTCCAGCGTCGCGAAGTTTCTGGAGACCGGAATCGGCGATCTCTTCTGTAACGAGTACTCGGGCCACTGGCAACCTTTCAATTAAAGGATTAATCCTAAAGGAAAGTGGTGGGCCTCAACCTTTCGCGACGAAGACGCTGAGACGCTCAAGGCCTTCGACGAGATCCTCGTCGCTAAGGGCGTAACTCAATCGAAAGTATCCCGGCGTTCCGAAGGCTTCGCCGGGTACGACCGCGATTTTTATCGTCTCAAGAAGTGTCTCAGCGAGTTCCGTAGTACTGCGAGCCACTCGCCCACCCAATGAACGGCCCAACAGCCCCGATACGTCTGGGAAGCAGTAGAAAGCGCCCTCGGGCTCTGTGCAGTTCACACCGTCGATGGCGTTCAGCATTGACAACATCGTCTTTCGACGACGATCAAAGGCGTCACGCATCTGACCAACGGCCTCAAGGTCGCCGGTCAATGCCGCGACGGCCGCGCGTTGAGAGATATTCGAGATGTTCGACGTGGTCTGACTCTGATAGTTCACTGCCGCGTCCATGACGTCTGGCGCGCTGATCATCCAGCCCACGCGCCACCCCGTCATCGCGTAAGTCTTCGCGACACCGTTCACGACAATCCAACGATCCCCTAGATCGGGACTTACGACCGGTAGCGACACGTGCGTCGCGTCACCGTAGACAAGGTGCTCGTAAATCTCGTCACAGAGCACCCAGATGTCATGTTCCGCGGCCCATGCGCCTATCGCGGCCACGTCGTCGGGTCGAACCACCGCTCCCGAAGGGTTAGACGGTGAGACAAAGACCAGCAATTTGGTCTTCTTCGTACGAGCGCGCTCGAGTTCTTCAACCGTGACGCGAAAACCATTCGCCTGACTCGTCATCACCGGCACGGCCGTCGCGCCCGTCAGGTAGACCGCCTCGGGGTACGTTGTCCAGTAGGGAGCGGGAATTAGGACTTCGTCGCCCGGGTTGAGCACGCTCATGAAGGCCGTCGCTACGGCGTGTTTGCCACCGTTGGTGACGAGAACTTGGCTCGCCTTAATGTCAAGACCGCTGTCGCGCTTCGATTTGAAGGCAATAGCGTCACGAAGTTCCGGAAGTCCAGCGGTTGGCGTGTATTTGTAGTTCACCGGATCGAAGCAAGCCTTCGCGGCGGCTTCAACGATGTGTTCGGGCGTGGAAAAGTTCGGTTCACCAGCGCCGTAGCCAATAACGGGCTCGCCGGCGGCCTTTAGGGCCTTGGCCTTCGCGTCGACCGCCAGGGTCGCGCTGGGGGCTAAACCGCCTAACAGATCACTCACTCGGGCACTCAACGTTTCACTCCGTTCTTTTTCCGTAAGAATAAGTCTATGAGTTCTTTAGACACGTTCACGATTCCCTCCGATCTTCTTCCACGCGATGGACGATTTGGTGCGGGGCCTTCCAAGATTCGACCCGAGCAGCTCATCGCTCTCATGGCTGATTCCTCGACGTACCTCGGTACGTCTCACCGTCAAGGTACCGTGCGCAACAAGGTCGGTGAAGTCCGTGACGGTCTACGTGCACTCTTCAATCTTCCTGATGGCTACGAGGTGTTGCTCGGTAATGGCGGGACAACCTGCTTCTGGGACGCCGCGACGTTTCATCTCATCGCGAATCACTCTCAGCACCTCAGTTTTGGTGAGTTCTCATCGAAGTTCGCTTCGGCCGCCAAAGAAGCGCCGCACATAAGTGACCCCTCGATTATCAAGAGTGACGTCGGCACGCACCCTGTCGCGGTCGCCGACGACAGCGTCGACCTCTACGCCCTCACCCACAATGAGACCTCGACCGGCGTCATGATGCCCATTGAGCGTCCCGCGGGTGCCAAGGGACTGGTCGCGGTGGACGCGACGTCGGGCGCGGGCGGTCTAATGGTCGACCCAACGCAGTTCGACTGCTACTACTTCGCTCCGCAAAAGTCCTTCGCTTCCGATGGTGGACTCTGGATCGCTATCTGCTCACCGGCGGCGATCGAGCGCATCGAAACATTGGCAGCCTCGGGTCGCTGGACCCCGGCCTTCTTCGACCTGAAGATTGCTCTCGACAATTCGCGCCTCAACCAGACCTACAACACGCCCGCGCTCGCAACCATTCACCTGCTCGCCTCACAGATCAAGTGGATGAACGACAACGGTGGCCTGTCTTTTTCGTCGGGTCGCTCACGCCAGTCCGCGGAGATTCTCTACACCTGGGCCGAAGCGTCGGACTTCGCGACACCTTTCGTCACGAATCCAACTCAGCGTAGCAACGTGGTGGGCACGATTGACTTCCGAGACGACGTGGACGCGAACGAAATCGCCAAGATCCTCCGGGCGAACGGCGTTGTCGACACCGATCCCTACCGCAAACTTGGTCGCAACCAGCTACGCGTCGCCATGTTCCCGAGCGTTGACCCCGAAGACGTCGCTTCCTTGCTCGCGTGTATCAACTACATCGTGGGCAATCTGTAAACATTCGTGTTCAGCATTTCAGCAGAAGCCCTAATCACACTTCCTTTTGAATTTGTCACGATTTCTGGACGTTGTTTGCGACGATGTGATGACACTCTGCCGTAAATCATGACCAGGAGCACAGGTACGCTCTTGGTAGCGGGGCATCTGTTCGGTGCCGCAGTCAGCGAAAAGATATTCCATGAAATCCGCAAGTTACAGAACTGATCTCGTGAGAATAGTAAGCGCCGCCGGACTGATCGTCGCGACTCTATCGTTCATCGCACCGAATGCAGCGGCTACTACGACCAGTATCCCGTACTTCAGGGCTCCCGACGCCATCGCCGTAAGTGGCTCGCACGCGTGGGTTG
>DATCBX010000252.1:0-3737 GCA_036511635.1 Acidimicrobiales bacterium
GTGTCGAGCTTGTGCACCTTGTCCACGCGAAGGTCCGCGCCAAATCGGGCCGCCTGTTCACGCATCTTGATCATGAGATCGGGCCCCGTGATTCCTTCGGGAAAACCGGGGTAGTTCTCGACGTCGGTGGTGAGCATGAGCTGGCCACCGGGCTGATCGGTGGTTGATGATGGTTCGCCCTCAATGACAATGGGATTGAGCTGCGCGCGCGCGCTGTAGATCGCCGCAGTCAGGCCGGCAGGACCGGAACCGATTATGAGGACTCGAGTGTGCTCGGTCATTACTTCCTTAGTTTGAGGGGACGACGACGACGCCAGATAATCAGGCCCGTGAGCAACGAGGCCGCGCCCACCACTGCGTAGGTGAGCCATTGGTGGCCGGAGAAGGCGTAGACGTTGAGCAGGCGTATGAGGCCAATAATCAGGACTATGACGAAGACCAACGCCGCGACCGCGATGATGAAACCGTAGGCAATGATACGAGCGGCAACGATAATTGGACGAAGGACTCGGTCATGGACGACGTCGAGCAAGTGGTCGATGCCCCCTAAAAGGCGATCGACCAGGTCCGGTTCGACCTTCTTGTCGTCTTCAGTCACGTTCCAAACTTAGTGGCGTTGGCTCGTCAAGCCTCTATCCACGTAAGTCCCATGATGCCGGGACCGCCGTGCGTGCCCACGACGGGTCCAATGTCGGTGAGAATGACGGGGAACTCGCTCGGAATGTCCTTGATGAGTTCTTGAAGGGTCGCCACGTCGCTACAGGCGCCGTGGATAAGCGCCAAGCGGCGAAGTGGTGCGTGCGCGGCGGCGACGTTCGCAACGGCGCCAAGAGCTTTGGCGCGCGTTCGCTGCCGTCCCGCTTCGGCGACAACGCCGTTTTTTAATTCAACGAGTGGCTTGATGGAGAGCACTTGGCCGAGGAGTGCCTTGGCGCCCCCGACGCGGCCACCTTTAATGAGGTGCTCGAGTGTATCGAGGGCTGCCACCACGCCACCCTTTTTCATGAGCTCACCTGCTCGTCGTTCGAGTTCGTCGAGATCGGCGCCGCTCTTTGCTGTCTCGGCGAGGTCGATGGCGATGAGTCCTTGGCCCATAGAGACGCTCAGCGTGTCAATCACGCGAACCTCAATGGCGTCGCCCACCGCCTCCGCCGCGAGGGAGGCGGACTGGTGGGTCGCCGATAAAAGTGAGGAGAGCGTGAGCACGAGTACGCCATCGAAGCCATCGGCCTTGGCTCGCTCGTACGCCGCTTGAAAGGCACCCGGTGAGGGCGCGGCGGTTTCGGGCAGCGTCTTGGAGGCTTTGCACTTGGCCCAGAACTCTTCGGGTGAGAGATCGACACGGTCGACGAACTCCTCGTCGCCAAAGCGAATCGTCAGCGATACCACGTCGATGTCCAGGCGATTGGCGTACTCCTGTGGCAGGTCGCTCGCGCTGTCGGTTACTACACGGATTCGAGACATGCTTCCCCCTAGAACTGTTCAAGCCTTACATTTTTTGGGGAACGTCGCCTCACGCGAGTTCGTAATACCACGACGACCAGGCCATAAGCCACGACACCCACGACAATCGCCGCTCCAAAGCGAACGATCAGGCCGAGTCCCTTCGACCAGGTCGGACCGGAATAGACGAGGGCGATGACGAGTGAGGCAACGAGTGAGGCCCAGAGGCTTCGTCGCACGTGCACGCTCCAAACGCCGGTGATGATATTGACCTGATGGCGCGCGAGCACTACCAGCGCCACGAGCGCCGTGATGCTGTAACCAATCGACACGCTCGCGGTAAGCCCGGCGAGGGAGTGGCGACCGAGCAGTACGCACAGTGCAATCGTGAGTGCGTTCTCAAAGGCGTAGAGAAAAAAGACTTCGCGCGCGCGTTGCATCGCCTGGAGTCCACGAACGCTGAGTTGAAAGACCGTGAAACCTGGCAGCCCAGCCGCGAGGACCGCGAGTACCGTACCGGCCGAGATCTTGTGCGATGCGTTTATGTGGTTTAGAAAGATCGCCACAATGGGCTGAGAGAGAACGATGAGGACCAGCGTGCAGGGGATGATGATGACGAGCGACTGTCGCAACCCAAAACGTAGGCGCTCGGCGAGTCGCGCGAAGTCTTGGCCGGTCGCAAAGCCCGCGAGTTGAGGTGTTAGGGCGCTGAGTACCGAGACAACAACCACGGCGTAGGGCATTTGCATGAACGACCAGCCATAGGTGTAGGCACTGACGGGACCCGATCCGCCAATGCCAAAGGCGTAGGCGAGCACGACGTAGAGCGAGATTTGGTTGGCGAGCACGACCAAAAGAGTCCAACTGCCCAAACGACTCACGGCCCGAACGGCCGGATCTTTGAGGTCGAGTCGAAAGCTCAGTCGCCAAAGATCACTGCGCGCGAGCGAGGGCAAGAGACAGAGGAACTGCACCGCGACGCCGAGTGTCGTACCGAGCCCGAGCCAGAGAAGATCGCGCGATCCACTGAGTGCGCTCAACACGGGCGTCGGGTCCACGAGGTGGAACCACACAAGCACGCCCATGCAAACGAGATTGTTCGCAACCGGCACCCACGTCGCCACGCCAAAGCGTTGACGTATGTTGAGCAGCGCCGTCGCAATGCCGATAACGCCGTAAAAGAAAATCTGGGGAACGAACCAGCGCAGAAGTTCCGTAGCGACCGCTCGTTGTTGGACCAAAACCGCGGCCGAGCGGGCAGCGGTTGGACTTTGGAGCACGGTAAAGCCGTGAATGATCTCCGGTGCCAAGAACCACGACGCGGCGGATGCCACCACGAGAACGATCAGTGAGCCGGTAATCACACTCGAGATCGACTTCCACGCGCGACGTTCGCCGTCGAGTGCGAGGCGCTCAATAAAGACGGGAATGAACGTGGCGGTCGCGATGCCACCGAGCACGAGGTCGAACAACATGTTGGGTACCGTGTTCGCAAGGTTGAAAGCGTCAGAAATCGGCGTGAAACCAAGAACCCACGCCAGCACCAGGACGCGCACCAGACCAGTAACGCGCGAGACCAGCGTGCCGCTGGCCATTGAGAGAACGCGCGAGGAGTGTGTTGACGTAACGCTCATCGCGCGTGGCGGCCTTTCGAGCGCCGTTTATTTGTCCGCCACCACCACAAGGCAAGAACAAAGAGTGAGGCGAACGTCAAGAGATAGCCAATCACCGAGGTCCCCGCGACGCGAACTTGGATGGCGCCGCGAGCAAGAACAACTTGACCGTTGGGCGTGGTGAGGACGACTTGGAGGGTGAGTGAGCTACCGCGCGCGTTGGCCGTTGGTACGCGAATCGACTGGGTGGGTGAGTTCATCGTGACGAGCACCGCGTTGCCTTTTGGAAACGAGAGACGGTCGGTGACGAGATGGACTTCAGCGACGACGGTGTAGTGCGCGTGCGAAATGACGGTGACGGGAAATGACGTGCCCGACCCCGCCAGGGTGACGGCGCTTTCATTTATAGAGAACTGCGCGAGTTGAGTGTCCAAAAAGTGTTGGGCGGCGTTGATCGCGTTCTGGCGTTGGTTGGGCCCGCCCGAAATCTCCGAACGCGCGACGGCGACGTGGAGTTGCGCGGCAATGTCACCAGACCTGATGCCCTGTGTGTAGGACGTTACGTTCCCAATCAGCGTGAGCAACGTGCTCACGTTGCGAGGAGACCACGTGGACGTTGTTGTTGGTGCGCTCAACGTACGAACACTGGGTGATTCGTTGGATCCAACGAGTGACGCGTTA
>DATCBX010000253.1:0-3520 GCA_036511635.1 Acidimicrobiales bacterium
GGTTCGTCAACGTCAAAGCGCCATTGACTGTCCGTAATGAGATGACAGTCGATGTCAAGGCGTTTTGCTTCTCCCTGGTGAAGTGACGCGGATCGTGGACCATAGGAGAAGTGGAAGTTGGTCTTCGTGGGGACCACCAGGACGTTCGTGCCTACTCCGAGGTGGTCAGTGACGATGGTGATGCCAACGTCTGGCTTGAAGTCAGCCAATCCTTCGGGGTATCGAAGATCGCCATGGACGATGATGAGCCGGGCGAACCTTGAAGAGAGTTGACCGTAGGCACGTTGAACCGCTTCGTTCAGGTTCGAAGCGGTTGACTCCAGGACCTCAACGCCTTCGGAACGGGCAAAAGCGGTGACGTCGCTGGACTCACTGAGGACGATGACCTGACCCGGCGAGCAACTCTCCAGGACTCCGAGCGCGAGCTTGCGGGCTAAAGCAGTGACGTCAGGGACTCCGCCGAGACGAAGACGTTCTTTGGCGACTTCGAAGCTCTTGATGGGAACTATGAAGACGTCATCGACCATGAAGTTGAATATTAGATGGCGAGGTCGTGGGTACGATTTGTGGGTGAGCGTTCCTACGTTGGATCTCCTCGCCTTTGAAAGACCACTTTTGTCTCGCGGCGAGGTGGTCGTTGGCCTGGACGAAGTTGGTCGCGGGGCATTAGCTGGTCCAATGACGATTGGTGCGGTAGTGATAACCGTTGACACGCCGCCGCCGGCGGGACTGACCGACTCAAAGGCTCTGACGCCACGGCGTCGTGAAGCGCTCGTCGAGCCTCTCGAGCACTGGGCCGCTGATTGGTCACTCGGCTCAGTAACAGCGATCGAAATTGATCGATGGGGACTTCGTTTGGCGTTGGCCGTGGCGGCGACGCGTGCTCTCGATGGATTGTCGCTCGCACCCACGTTCGCGCTGATTGATGGATCATTCAATCTTTTGGACGCACCCCTTCGCTTGAGCGATGACGATCTAGAACCGCCAACGCTTCACTTCGCTGACCTGCCTCATACGACGCTCGTCAAGGGAGACAGTCGAAGCGGAACAATCGCGGCGGCGTCGGTCTTGGCGAAAGTGCAGCGTGATGGCGCGATGAGGAACCTGGCACTCGAGTTTCCAGAATATGGATGGGACGCCAATAAAGGCTACGGAGCTCCTCATCATCTCCAGGCACTCATCGATCAAGGACCGTGTAGCCATCACCGACAGACCTGGCACCTTACGTAGAGGACGATTTTGAGTTAAAGGTATAGTCTCAGGCGGCGCTCGTTTCATTAACGAAAACCCTGGAAAAGAGTAGGATTTACTATCTATGGCTTCGTTGCTCACGGTGAACAATCTGAAGGTTCAGTTCACCACTCGCAACACGTTCGCCACCGCCGTTGATGATTTTTCGCTCTCAATCTCCCCCGGAGAATGCGTTGGCTTAGTAGGCGAGTCCGGGTGCGGCAAGACGACCACGGGCCTCGCGATTATGCGATTGTTGCCCGGGAGTGGAAAGATCACGTCAGGCTCGGTAGTGCTTGACGGTGTGGACCTGGCGACATTGACCGAACACCAGATGCAGACCATGAGGGGCAACGCGGTCGCGCTCATTCCCCAGGACCCCATGAGTTCGCTCAACCCGACGATGAAAATTGGCCGTCAAATCGGTGAAGGCCTACGCATTCACCGAGGGGCAAGCGATGAAGAGGCGCGCAAACGTTCTCTCGAAGTACTTGAGATGGTGGACATGCCTCGACCAGCCGAACGTCTCGACCAGTATCCATTTGAACTTTCTGGCGGACTTCGCCAGCGGGTCATCATCGCGATGGGCCTCGTCTGTTCGCCGAAACTTCTTATTGCTGACGAGCCCACGACCGCCCTCGACGTCACCATCCAGGCGCAGATTCTCGACATTCTCGACAATCTTCGCAAAGAACTTGAAATGGCCGTGCTACTCATCACCCACGACATGGGCGTGATTGCAGGGCGTACGGACCGAGTGGTCGTGATGTACGGCGGTAAGAAGGCCGAAGAGTCCACCACCGTTGAACTTTTTCGCTCGATGCGTCACCCGTACACGCAGGCGCTCTTAGCTTCAATGCCTAGTCTCGAGACGGCCTCGAAGCAGAAGTTGAAGTCCATCGCGGGAATGCCACCCGACCTCACCAAAACCATCACGGCGTGTCGATTCGCACCTCGTTGCGCGTACGCCACCGACAAGTGTCGCCTCGAAGATCCAGCATTGATGGGCGAAAACAACCACCTCTACGCCTGCTTTCATCCAGTAGATGGACCCCTAGCGACCGTGGTGTCAACGCCCGTGTCGCAGGCTGCGTTGGCCGCGGTCCCGCACAAAGTGTTGGCGCGAGTGGAGCACATGGTCAAGGAGTTTCCCATCAAGGGCGGCCTGGTGCGCCACAAGGTGGGCGCCGTGCACGCGGTCTCTGACGTCAGTTTCTCGGTCATCGAGGGCGAGACGTTCGGCCTGGTGGGCGAGTCGGGCTGCGGCAAGACCACGATTGGTCGAATGCTCGTCGGTCTTGAGCCACTCACCGGTGGCGAGGTCTACTTCGATGACAAGATTGTCTCGGCGAAGGGCTACCATCCATCGCGCGCAGATCACCGCGACCGACAGATGATGTTTCAAGATCCGTACTCGTCGTTAAATCCTCGCATGAAGATTGGTCAAATCCTCGGAGAGCCGTTACTCGTTCAGCGCGAAGGAAACAGAGCGCAGCGAGAGGCTCGAGTACGAGAGTTACTGGACTCGGTTGGTCTGGATTCGCTGGCTTCGGATCGTTACCCTCACGAATTCTCCGGCGGTCAACGTCAGCGAATCGGATTCGCACGAGCTCTCGCGCTCAACCCCCGTCTCATCGTCGCCGACGAGCCCGTCTCCGCGCTCGACGTATCGGTGCAAGCTCAGATCTTGAACTTGATGAAGGATCTCCAGCGCGAACACAATCTCTCCTACGTCATGGTGAGTCACGATCTCGCGGTCGTCTATTACATGGCTGACACGATTGCCGTCATGTACCTCGGCAAGATTGTCGAAATTGGTGACGCCGAGTCGGTCTTTCGCTCGCCGGCGCACCCGTACACGCAGGGCCTCTTGGACGTTGTTCCCGTTCCCGACCCGGTAGAAGCGCGGCGGCGACGAGGGCGTCAGGTGACCGGGGAACTCCCTTCGCCAGTGAATCCACCCTCGGGTTGTCGCTTTAGAACTCGCTGTCCCAAAGTGCAAGAAATATGCGCTGTCGAAGAACCGATGCTCGAGCCATTCTCGCCGACGCAACAAGCCGCGTGTCACTTCCCTATGAAGACGCCGGTTGCTCTTACGCCACGCTCGTCGTTCTCAGCATAAAAACGACACCCACACGAGACGTTTATACAAGGGTTCGAGAGGACGCGTTCTATCGTTCGAGTAGTCGAACCTCGAAGGTGTCGCGGAGCGCGTCGCCGATGTAGTTAATCGCCACGACAACGAGAATGAAGACCAGCGCCAGCGGGTAAATCTCCCACCAATAGCCGT
>DATCBX010000254.1:0-4423 GCA_036511635.1 Acidimicrobiales bacterium
CTCGCTCACGGCGTTGTGGGCAGCGCCAGTGACGTCCTCTAAGTAACTCAACGCCGCTTCGACTTTTCCGTTGTCCTCTCGTGGCTCAACGGCCAGTCGTGAAGCGAGCGCACTAAGACGTTGGGCGATAGCGCGGTGGCCACGTCGGCGGAAGAACAAAATGCCGACGATGATCCCCACGACCAGCACGCCCGCGGTTGCGAGGTAGAGATCAATTGGGGGCCACAAGGAAATTAGATTTTTTGTGGAGGCAACTAGCACTGAACCAGTCTCGCAGACCTCGTCGCGTTGGTGGCGACGCCGACCGTTGGGCACTCCCTCAACGAAAGCAAGACCTCAATGTTCTACGCCGGTGTCTCACTTAATCCCTCGACGACGGCTCTTCCAGGAGGTGCCGCTCTCCAGCAGATTGCGAACGGAATGGCGTCGTGGGCACTCATTGGAGCCCTCATCGCTCTACTTTTGGGCGCTGCGTTATGGGCGGTAGGTAGCCATACGCAAAATATGCATCAGTCCGCGCAAGGTCGTCGCGCGGTGTTGACCTCGTTGGCGGCGGCGATACTTATTGGCGCCGCGCCGAGTCTTATTAATTTTTTCTTCAACACGGGTCTCAGCGTTCACTAGTGGGCGGGCTGCTCTGTGTTTTCACGCCCGGTTCGTGCGTCTCGCTCGTCGCGAAGTCCACGTTCGGCGACCTCTTTAACGCGCTCACCGGCTGGGTACTCAGCAGTGTCCAGTGGCTCTTAGACGCAGCCGGGACCGTTCTCAACTCAGCGAGTGAACCCGCGACGGTGCTTCAAGGAGTAAAGGGCGAGTTCACAACGCTGCTCGTTCTAGCGCCACCGTTAATGATGATTGGTCTTTTGGTTTCAACACTCCAGGCGCTTCGACATGGCGAAGCGTCCACGTTGTGGCGCGTCTATCTCGGTGTCGCGCCGGCCTGCGTCGCGGGCATTGTTCTGGCTCGACCCGTTGCGTCGCTGGTTCTGCAAGCGGTCAATCAAATGTCGTCGGGCGCGGCCGCGACCGTTGCCCAACATGAAATGGTTCTTAGCCAAGCGCTCACCAATTTGGCTCCATCGACACCCGGGTTTGGACTCCTCTTGATGACCGCCGCGGTCGTGATCGGAACCTGGCTTTTGTGGTGTGAGCTCATCGTTCGTGTCGTCGTGCTTACGTTGCTTCTCGTTCTGGTGCCGGTGGTGGTGCCCCTGTCGACATTTCCCTCTATGCGTCGCCTCAGCTGGCGTCTCGGTGAAACGTTTCTTGCCGTCGCGGCGAGCAAGTTCGTCATAGTCGTTACGTTGGTGCTTGGACTGAATGAAATTGATGGCTCTTCAGCGACCGAAGTGATCACCGGAGCAGTCACGATTCTCCTCGCCACCTGCACTCCGTTCCTCGTACTTCGCGTCGTGCCGTTCATCGAACAGTCAGCGCTTCACAGTCTGGAAGGTCTGCGCGGGCGCGCCACGCGCGCCGCCACCAACGTGGCTTCGGGGCCGGTTGGCATGGTGGCTGGGGCGATGACGCCGGGTGCTCCGGTGCCTGGACCTCCTGATCGTCCAGACGATCTCGGCCTCGACACGTGGCCCGGCACACCAGAAACGTCGATGCCGCCACTCAACGGCGAGTCACCACCACCACCTATTGGAACGCCTCGCCTTAGAGGGGGCCACGTTGCGTATCGCCGCGACGACATGGGCCCCGTCGTTGGCTGGCACTTTGATGAGTGATCATCTGGGTCTCGCTGAAAGCGACGCGGATAGTCGATGGATTGGTGTTCGTCGTCATCAAGCAGTCCTCGTCATCATCGGACTCGGTCTTTTGAGCAACTGGGTTATCAGCCCCACTTCGCCGATCGTCGAAGCGGTAGGAGGTGTCGCACTAATGGTGTGTGCCGCGCCGGCCTACGACGCGCTCACCATTGGACAACTACTTCTCATCGTGATTCGTTTCCTCCTGCGAACGCATTGGAACACGGTCAACGTGATCGAGCTGGGAAATGACCTCGCTCTATGGGCCAAGGGCGACGTCTCTTTTCGTGCGTACGAACTCAACCATCGGGGCCGTCTCGACCTGTCGGGACGTGACGTCACGAACGCAGAGAGTCTGGCTGCTCTTGCGGACGCCGCGAGTGCGGCGCGCGCGGGTCAACACTTTTCCGAGCACGTACTTCGTCACCGTGATCGGACTACGACGATGTTGGCACTACCCATCGACGTGCCTTCGCCCGACGGATGGTCTATGAACCCGAGTCTTGCTCACGAAGTGGTTGGACTCCATGACGGTTCGACGTCGCTCCCACTCCTTGAACGCTTCACCTATCTTCGCGCTTCAGATCAACTCCTTCGTCTCTATCGTGTTCGCGACTTCAGTTCGGTGCCAGGGTCGCGCGGTCTTTTAGAGCAAGTACTTCGGTCATCGACGTCGTTTGACCTCTCATTGCACGTCGCCGTCGTTAGTGGCGCAAAAGCCCAGCGTCTCGCTGCCCGAGCTGTACATCGAGTCGGCAGTGACGACGCGACGTCTCGGTCCGTGGGGTTTCGCCGAACTGCAAGATCAGTGCGCAGCATCGAGCGCCTCGCTCAACGAGAGACACTTGTCGCGGGCGGAAAATCGTTGTTGCGTGTCGCGGTGTATCTCCTCGTGAGCGGCTCATCGCTCGATGAACTTCATCAACGAAGTTCGTCGATCTGGCGTCACGCGCACGACGCTGGACTGCGACTCGAACGAGGTTGGGGGCTTCAGGCGCAGTGGCATCGCGCGCAGTTGCCAGGGGGGCCAAGCTGGTGAGCCGGACCTGGACGCATTGGGCGACGTCTAGTGATCTCGTCAGTCTTCGCGTGCCTGCGCACGACGCGGGCACGGGACTCGTTGGTTCCAGTCTCGGTGACGCGCAGTATGGTTCGTCGTTCGCTCTCGACGCTTTCGACGCGTATAACGCGGGCCTCGTGTCTAATCCCAACGTCATTGTGGCTGGTTCCATCGGTGCAGGGAAGAGCACCGTGGTGAAGATGCAACTCGAGAGAGCGCTTCGTCGAGGTCGCCGAGTCGTGGTGATCGATCCAAAGGGCGAATACGCAGAACTCGCCGCGATGCATGGGGTGGCGCCCTTGGCGTTAGGCCAAGACGGGTGGTGCAGCCCCTTCTCAAGCGACGAGCGTGAGGCTCGAAACTTGCTGCGAGCTCTGCTCTCGAGCGCCCAGGGCGTGCCACTCAGTGGCGACCAGCACTTCGCGCTCGACGAGACGTGGAAGCATTTACCGACACCGCGCCCGCTTCGCGTGCTGTGGTCTCTCTACCAACTTCTTTCGCCCCATCTCGACGCTCCAGCACCGAGCGCGCAACGTTCCCTGGCACTGATTTTGTATCGATTTATCTATGGCGACTTGGCGGGGCTCTTTGACGGCGACAACGCCCCGTTGGTGTTTTCCGGTGAATTAGTGGTGCTCGATCTCTCCTCGCAGTGGTCGTCGAACTCGCTCTCGGTGGCGGTCTTGAGCGCAGTCGCCGCGGCCCAGCAGGTTGTCGGTCAGCGCGGCGAGCTTGGTTACCTCGTACTCGATGAGGCGTGGGCACTCTTGAGCGACCTTGACGCGTTGCGATGGTTGCAGGGATCATGGAAACTGGCTCGGGCCCGGGGGCTTTCGCACGTGTTGGTGCTGCATCGCTGGAGTGATGTCGCTGCGGCCGGTGACGTGGGCAGCGCCCAGCGAGAACGAGCTCAAGGACTTCTTCGAGAGTGCGAAACGGCGTGGCTCTTTCGCCAACCTCCCGACGAGGCGCGTGAAATGTCGCTCGCGTTGGGACTGACGTCACGAGAAGAGCGCTACCTAACGTCGTTGCCCAAAGGCGTCGCCCTCGTTCGCTACGGAACGCACCGATCGATTGTTCGCGTGCTCCCGGACGAGAACGACGCGCGCTTCATTGACACCGACGCCGCCATGCGCGACAACAGTTGAACGACCGTCCCGTCTTAGGCCGACGACTTTGGAAAGGCGTCTCGCTCGGACGCTACGTCACGCTGGAGCCACGGAGCTCTCTGCTCATCGTTGGACCGACACAGGCGGGTAAAACGTCGTCATTAGTGATGCCGGCACTGCTGCGCTGGAGCGACGCGCTCGTGGTAACGAGTGTGAAGAGCGACGTCGTTACTGCAACGATCGAGTGGCGTCGGTCCTTAGGAGACGTGCAAGTGCTCGAACCGGGTATCGACGGCGGTTTGACGTGGGACCCGCTCGAAGGAGTGGCTACGTTTCGTCACGCGACAAGGGTCGCGCGCGATCTCACCGTTGGTTCGAGCGATCGAGGCGACACCGAATTTTGGAACTCACTCGCGACCAAATTGGTCGCCGCCCTTATGACCTTGGCCAAGGAATGCGCTCGGACAATCTTTGAAGTAGCGGACGTTGTCGAGCGCCGC
>DATCBX010000255.1:0-5362 GCA_036511635.1 Acidimicrobiales bacterium
GCGATCCGTACTTCGAAAACCAGCGCTCTGCGCTGTCAAGGTCTTTGTGGGTCAAAAGAATCCATTTGCCCCATCGATCGACCACGGTCCGTCCGGCAGTGCGACCGACTTCGTACGCGATCTGAGAACCAATGACGGAACCAATCGTGCCGATCACGATGACGGCCCAGAGGGAGAACTGCACGTGCCCGGTGACTGCCGTGGTGCACAGTGCACCGGCAACCACGAAGGTGATTTCAGAAGGAATAGGGATACAGGCTGATTCGGCGATCGCGAGGATCAGAAGCGCGAAGTAGCCGTAGTTCTGGACGAAGGATTGCATGACACCAGTCTTGCCGACGCCGAGGCCTTACCCCGACTACCTCTGATGTATCGAGCACCAGTAGGTAGTTCGGCCCCCTACGGTCGCCAAAAGCATTGTGCCGCCGTCTCTTGGACAGAGACCGCCAGGAAAACGGGCCTCCATGTGATCGCCCAGGTGAGAGCCACCACGACGCTGCAAGGTGCGCATCGTCAAGCGAAACGCGTTGAAGAGTCGCGTGCGTTCGTCCTCGTTGAGGCGCCCCACGGGCGTGCGGGGATCGACGCCCGCGCGAAAGAGCATCTCGTCGCCGAGGAGATTGCCCACGCCCGCCACCTTCGATTGGTCGAGTAGTCGCGCCTTAATAGCGGGCCCCTCGCCACGCACGACCGTGACGAGTTGATCGAACTGTTTCCTCGTGAGTGTTAACGCATCGGGTCCTAATTCGTCCACATCAGGTTCGATCTCAAATCGGGCGAGACGACGGGGATCGTGCACGACAAGTTTTCTTCCGTCGTTGAATTCGAGACCGCCCCGCACCCATTTCGACTGATAGCTGTGTGGCCCATAGAACAGTCCTTCGATGCCGGCGTCACCATCAAGCAACAACACGCCGGTCATGCCAAAGCGCATCGCGAGCGTTGGCCCGTTCGTGTACATCAAGAGCAACTTGCCGCGCCTCGACGTGCCCGTCACGCTGAGTCCCTTTACCGCGCGCGACCACGAGGCCGGCGAAGAGAGTTTCTTTGCAAGAAATCCGTCGGCCCAACCGCGAGAGATCGTCGAGCCCACGACTCGGTCAGCTAACTGTCGATACGACTCAACTTCAAGAATTTCGGGCACGCGACGAAGCGTACCGGTGGACGCGCGTTTCCAAGGACTCACTAAGGTTGTTTTGTGGCCGTCGATAAACCGCAGTGGCGTGAACTCTTTAGTGAAGTCGTGACCTCCGGGCTCTGTACGGGGTGTGCGGCGTGCGTGATTGCATGTCCCCATCCGGTCCTTGACTACGAGGCTGACAACGGCGTCTACAAGCCGTTTCACCTCGATCTCGACGGCGGACCCGACGACTGCACCCACGGACAGAAGGGCTGCACGATGTGCACCCGAGCGTGCCCGCGCTTTCGCAACTGGGAGAGCGAGATCGACACCCAGAAGTTTGCGCGCGAACGCACCGACGACGAGGTGTACGGCATCGGCGACGTCCTGCTCGCTCGCGCCACCGACGAGACCCTCGTCGAGAATGGCCAAGACGGTGCCTTCGTGTCGGCGCTCTTGATCTATGCCCTTGAGAACAACATCATCGACGCGGCACTCGTGAGCGGACTCGAAGGTGATGGCTCGACGTGGAAAGCCCAGCCAATGGTGGCCCGGACGAAAGAGGACGTGCTCGCAACCGCGAAGTCTCGCTACACCTACAGCGCGAACCTGCTGGCCTACCCCGAAGCCGTTGAAGGTGGCGCTGAGCGTATTGGTCTCGTCGGTATGGGATGCATGGCGTCGGCCCCGGGTGCAATGCAAGCACGTAAGGCCGGCAAAGTAGCTCGACGCCTTTCTCTCACTATTGGTCTGCTCTGTTCGAAGACCTTCGACGACTCGATCTTCGAAGAACTCTTCGAGGCCAAGTACAACATCAAGCGTGCCAACATCATCAAGATGAATATCAAGGGCGTCTTCCAACTCTGGACGAAAGATGGCGGCTTCCACGAGATTCCACTTAAAGAAGCGCACGCTTACACCCGCGAGGGTTGCACGCTGTGTCCCGACTTCGCTGCCGAGCACGCCGATCTTTCGACGGGGGGCATTGGTGCCTTTGGCGACTGGACGCTCGTCATTGTTAGAACGGACCTCGGCCGTGAGATCCTGAGCGCAATGAAAGAGCAAGGACTCATTGAAACGCGCCCCGGCGACGACGACCCCGGCGCGGTCGCCCTTTTGCACAAGCTCGCGAAAGTCTCACGTAAGCGTTGGCCCGAAACCGCGGTGCCAGGACCTCGCCGCTTGCCATTTACCGCGAGCTAAACCAACGTGACAACTCGACCTACGTTTACGACCATTCTTCTGGTGCGACACGGCACCACCGCTACTACTGGCACTGTGTTGCCCGGACGCGCACCAGGACTACATCTCTCTGAGAAGGGCATCGCGCAAGCGAACGCACTCAGCGAACGACTCAGCGACCTCGGGCGCAAACCGGCCGCGATCTACGTCTCACCACTAGAGCGCGCGCGCGAGACCGCGGCCCCGCTCGCGAAGATTCTCCGTCTTCGACCCGTTGTCGAACGCGGTCTTCTCGAGTGCGACTTTGGTAGTTGGACGGGCAAGAAGCTCAGCGTGCTCAGTCGCCGCAGCGAATGGCGCGCCGTGCAACACGCGCCGAGCACCTTTCGATTTCCCGAAGGTGAGTCCTTTAGTGAGATGCAACAGAGAATCTGGGCGACGATTGAACGCCTCGCGAAGCGTCACCGCAACAAAACGGTCATCGTGGTCAGCCACGCCGATCCCATCAAAGCCGCCGTCACCTACGCCCAAGGCGTGCCTCTCGACCTCTTTCAGCGCACCGTTATCTCGCCGTGTTCATTGAGTGCCATTGCCTTTACTAACTCAACGCCCGTCGTGCTCTGTGTCAACAACACCGGATCGCTCAAGGACTTGAGCCCCTCATGAACTACGTCTTTTCCAACCCCGACAAAATAATGGTGGGTGTGCGCGGCGAAGTGGGCGCGCGACTCTTTCTCTTCCAGGTTCGCGAGGGTCGACGACTGGTCATTGTTAAGTGTGAGAAGATCCAACTCGCCGCGCTGGCCGAGTGGATCAGTCAAGTAATCGGCGAACTCGGTCGACCGGGCCATCTGCCCGACGACTTTAACCTCGAGCCCGAGTACGAAGCAGACTTTGTTGCCGGCGATATCGCGGTCTCGCTCGACGAAGAGGCCCAGGCAATTGACGTCACCATGGAATCGGTCGAAGAAGACAGTTCCTTAAACCTTCGCCTCACTCGCGAATGGGCGGGCGGTCTCGCCATTGCCATCGCGCGACTCGTCGAAGCCGGTCGCCCACTGTGTCCACTCTGCGGCGGGCCGCTCGACCCTAAAGGTCACGACTGCCCGCGCACGAACGGCCACAAGCCCCCGATTCGCTAACAGTGACCCGCGACGAACAGCGAACGCTTCTCGAAAAGGGAGAGATCCAAGTCGAGGGTCGCGTCGCCGGTTCTTCCAACCAGGCGTTGCTGATCTCTCTCACTCTCGACGGAGAAAGCGCGCTTGCCTGTTACAAAGCCGAAGTTGGCGAGCGACCACTGTGGGACTTTCCCGACGGACTCTGGCGCAGAGAAGTAGCGGCGTATGAACTCGACGTCGTGCTCGGCACCGATCTCGTTCCCACGACCGTCGCGCGCAGCGACGCGCCTTATGGACCGGGATCGTTGCAGTGGTGGGTCGATGACAACGACGAGGACCACTACTTCACCCTTCGTGATCGGACTGAGTTCTACGACTGGTTCGCTCGACTCGCCGCCTTTGACGTGATCGCGAACAACGCCGATCGCAAAGCTGGCCACGTTCTCTTTGACGAAGAGCGCCTCTGGGCCATCGATAACGGTCTCTGTTTCAACGAAGCCGACAAACTGCGCACCGTCATCTGGGAGTACGCGGGACTGGCGGTGGAGCCGAGTCTCCTCGAGAGCATTGGCCGCTTCGCCGCCGGCGACGCGGGCGACGTCTCGAAGTGGCTCACGCCAAGTGAAGTCGCACTCGCTCAACTAAGGGCGCAGAGTCTCGTCGAGAGCGGGATCTATCCCGAGCCCGACGAAACATCGGACTGGCCGCCTTACCCCTGGCCGCTTATTTGAGTGGTTGACTCAGGTGTTGGGTCATTGGATGCGTCCGAGCCGAGCAAGAAAAACGTGGTGACCGCACCCACCCCAAAGAGTATGGCCGCCCACCAAAAAACAACAGAAAGTCCGTGCACCGTCGCGTACTTCTGCGCCGTAATGAGATTGCCCGTCGAATGCTTGAACGTGCGCAACGAGACTCTCGCGGCGACGGTGGAGAGAACCGCGATGCCCGCGACGCCACCGAGCCACGACGTCGTTGTCACCAGCGCGGCGCTCACTCCTGCCTCAGCGTTCGCCAGCGCCGTCGTCGCGCTCGCGAACGCGGGTGCGAGGATCAGTCCCAGCCCCAGACCTATAAGTATCAGGCCCGGAAACACGTGACCCCAGTAGTTGAAGACGGCGGTGAGTCGTGTAAAGAGCACCATGCCCATGGTGCAAAGAATCATGCCCGTTGGAATAAGGGGTCTCGGTCCACTCACTGAGAGAAGCCGAGCGCTCGCGAACGTGCCAGAAAGCACCACGGTCAAAATCAGCGGCAAGAAGTCAAAACCCACGTGAACGGGAGAGTTTGAGAGGTTCTCCTCGAGAAAACTCGCGAGCATCAGCACGATAGGACCGGTCCCGACGCCCGCTATGACGAGCGCGACCAACGAGCCCATGAGCGGGCGACTCTTCAAGGTGTGAAAGGGAAACATCGGGTTCTTCGATCGCTCTCGTACGAGTGCGGCGAAAGCAAAGAATCCGGCACCGATTATCAGTGGGCCCCAGGTGAAGAAGTTGAACCACCTCGACGTCGTATGAATCGACCAACCCAACGACGCAAAGAGCGGAAACAGCGACGTGACGGCGTGAGCGAGTCCACCAATGACGAAGAACAGACCGCCAGAGACGAGCAAAACGCCACGTTGATCAACGTGGCGTTTCGCTTCGTCACTTTCCCCACTCACAAAGTCCGCGACACCAGCAATCGATAGAGCCACGAGCGCGACGACTACGTAGAAGCACCATCGCCACGACGCCCACTCGATCAACGCGCCACCAAAGAGAAGTGTGGCCGAGGTTCCCGAGCCAGCAATGATGCCGTAGGCGGCGAACGCTTTGGCGCGGTCGTTCTGATCAGCGAACGTAGAAAAAATTGTCGACAAGGTCGCCGGCGCAAGGAGTGCGCTAAAGACGCCCTGTAGCACGACGGCGACGAGCAGTAGAGGGTAGTTGCGCGCCGA
>DATCBX010000256.1:0-11385 GCA_036511635.1 Acidimicrobiales bacterium
GGCTCGCGAAAGTGACGCGTTGGTGCTCACAACTGGTCTCGCCGTGCCTTCAATCTTCAAGGTCCTGGGGAGCACTACCTGGGGAGCCTGACAAGAGGTCGATTCAAGATATCGACTCAGCGTGAAGAACTCAACTGCGAGTCAACGAAGTCAACGACCGTGTTCATCGGATTCGTTGTGGCTCCCGCGACGAGAACGGGCAGGCACCACTGCTCGGAACTCACTTATGTTCGCGCGTTCGTACTGTCGCCGTGACGCTGCATCGAACGCACACCTCCCAAACGCTCTACTTATGACGCGTCGTTGGCAAACACGACCGACAGGTCTTCGTCCCCGCGTCCATTGGTCACTGCTCGGTGCCAGGTCTCAAGAAAACTATTGGTTACTCGAAGGTCTAGGCCGGCGTTACGAGCGGTAATGACCGCGAGGTCGGCGTCCTTCAACGCGTGCTTGAGCGCGAAGCTCGGCGCGAAGTCACCGGCCAACATCTGTCGAGCTTTCGCCACCGCGTATGGTGAGCCAATTGGTGCCCCGTCAAGAAGTTCGATGATGAGTGTGGGATCGAGATCGAGTGCTTCACCGAAGTGCAACGTTTCGGCGATCGACTCCACGAGACCGACGAGCCAGTTATTTAAGACCAACTTCGCCTTACTTCCGGCGCCCGCCTCACCCAACCACATTGTTTCGCGGCCCATTGCGTCAAAGATTGGCGCCACTTGATCGCGAACGTCATTGGGACCACTGGCGAGAATGAGCAATGTTCCTAACGTCGCCGGGGCGACGCTGCCCGACACCGGAGCGTCCACGAAGACAACACCTTGAGCGTCAGCCAATTCCTTTAGCTGTTGCGTCCACTCAACGCCGATGCTGCTCATCTGTAACCAGACCGCGCCGGGTCGAAGCGTCGCTAGTCCACCGTCTGGACCAACCATCGCCGCGTCAACCAAAGGACCATCGGGCAGCATGGTGATAAGAACGTCAGCACCGCTCGCAGCCTTGGCCGGTGACGACACCGAACTCGCTCCGAGTTCTACGAGCGATGTAACGCGCTCACTCGATCGGTTCCACACTCGTACCGCGAATCCCGCCTCGACGATTCGAGCGGCCATGGGCGCGCCCATGCGCCCCGCGCCTAAAAAGGCAACCGTCGTAGTTGCATCATTGTTGTTTGACATTTGTGTTCCTTTCTGAAGGCTTCGAGCGAGGCATCGCCGGCGGCGTCGAGATACTCGACGCGTCGTGCACGAGCGTTGACGACGTGGTTACCCCTCCGTCGATCCGAGAGTATCCCTTCCTGGACTTCGATCGCCGTCGTCAGGGGATTAGATCGTTGACGTTCACGACGAAGTCGAGAGATAGGGAAACCTCGCATTAATTACCAACCAGGGAGCGACCGGCGGCCCGTATAACGGCTCGAACCGACCACACGATGGCGATCGCCACGAGAACAACGAAGACCAACATCGCCTCGCGTGCCACAAAGTGCTGGGTAGCGATTCCGAGTCCGATGACCGGAACCGAAAGTCCGACGTAGGCGCCCAAAAAGAATCCGGCCATAACTTCGGCGCGCGACTCAAGCGGAGCAGTACTGGCCGCCGCGACGAGGGCTCCACGAAAGACCAAGCCCGCACCGGCACCGGTGATCACACCACCAACGATGAAGATGAACAAACTAGGTACCCACATGCCAATGGTGAAAAGCGCAAGACCACTGAGCAAGATCGGCACGCTTCTGCGAAGTGTGGTCATCGTGTCAAGTCGACCCAGCATGATCTGCGCGAGAGCCCCGGCAGCGAACGCCGAGAACGCAACTGCGCCAGCAACGAAGTGCGACGTCTCGTGCAACGTGCCGGCGAGAAAACTTGGTACCAGTGAGTTGAACACGCCGTAGACAGCAAAGGACGCGATGCCCGCCGCCGTCGCCGCGAAAAACTGACGACGACCTTCAGACGGTACGGCAACTCGCTGAGGGCGCCAGGTCGGACGCTCCTCGAGAATCACCACCGTTTCCGGTGCGAAGGAGATCAGCAGCGCTAACACGATGAGCGCCGCTCCGACGACAATGAAGGGAAGGCGCAACGGAGCGGGAGCGAACTGGGCCAACAGCCCACCAAGCAGTGGACCAAAACCAATGCCACCAAGGTTGGCGGCGATCGCAGTTAGTTGGGGACGATTCGTTGAAGCGCGAGGGCTCCCTCCAAGGTGGAGTTCAGCGAGGTACGCCGTCGCGGTCGCGGTGGTCATACCAACCGCCACGCCACAGACCACGCGAGCCACGATCAAGCCAATGAGACCCGGAAAGAAAATGAACAGTAACGCGCTCGCCACGTTGATGAGCAACGCACCCACCAGCACTCGACGACGACCGATCCAGTCCGAAATGTGACCCGCCAAAAAGAGACTGGCGATGACCCCTACGGCGTAGACCGCGTAGACAATCGTGATCATGAAGACGGAGAAATGGTCACGCGCTTGGTACAACTCATAGAGAGGTGTCGGAATCGCCGAGAACGCCATATTCAAGAGGAACGCCAGAGCAACCAGCCAAAAGGCAACCGAGTGCGACATCGCAACGTGCTGCTTGAGACCCGCACCTCGCTCGACCTCGCGGGCTTTCACCTTGGTCGGAGTCTGCCGATTACCCGCTTTGTCTTGCTCTACGGTGCTCACGATTGCTTCTCCCACTCTTTCGTCTATATTACGAAACGGTACGTATCGTATTATAACAGATAGACTGGACATCGTGCCCAATACAAAGGAATCCGACCCAGCTAAAAAAGGACGGCCTCGCAGTGCCGAGGTCGAGAAGGCCATTTTGAAGGCTGCCGCGACGTTGCTAGCTGAGCGAGGATTCAAGGCTTTCACCATTGAAGAAGTGGCCCTTCGGGCCAAAGTAGGCAAGCCCTCGATCTATCGCCGGTGGCAATCAAAAGGGACCCTGGCGCTCGACGCATTTCTAACGCAGTACGTTCCTCTCTTGCCACCCATCAACACCCGAAGCTTGACGGGTGACTTACAGGCAGCACTCACTGCGTGGATTCAAGCCGTTGATGGAACAACCATGGGCCGAAGTCTCGTCGGACTCATCGCCGAAGCGCAGAGCGATCCCGATCTTGCGATCGCGTGGCACGAAAGATTCATATCGACCGCACGCGGTCAACATCGCCTCATGATCGAGCGGGCCATCGAACGCGAAGAGATACCTCGAGATTCCGACGTTGACGTACTTATGGACATGCTCTATGGTCCGGCGTATCACCGGTTGCTGAACGGTCACCTCCCCTTTAACGAACGTTCCGTTCAAGAGGTTGTTGAGGTCATTGTCGCCGGGGCTAAATCGCGAAGCGCTGCACCATCGTGAGATGCCAGACCCCAAAGACAGGACTGTCCGGAGCGCACGTTGCTCTGGTGGTAACTAATTCACCTATCCTCGCTCCAAGCGGACGAGGGAAATGAGGACGTATGGAACTAAGAATCTTCACTGAACCCCAACAGGGTGCGACGTACGACCAAATACTCGCCGTAGCGCTCGCCGCCGAAGACGGAGGATTTGGCGCTTTCTTTCGCTCGGACCACTATCAGAAGATGGGCAACGTCTCAGGACTACCCGGGCCAACTGACGCGTGGATCACGCTCGCGGCACTGGCCCGTGAGACACATGGCATACGTCTCGGCACGCTTTTGACCGCGGCGACATTCCGCTACCCCGGACCGCTCGCGATCGCCGTAGCTCAGGTCGACGCCATGAGCGAAGGTCGCGTGGAGCTTGGCCTTGGTGCTGGCTGGTTCGGAAACGAACACGAGGCCTACGGCATTCCCTTTCCCTCCCTCGGCGAACGTTTTGAAAAGTTGGAAGAACAGCTTGACATCATCACGGGTCTATGGGGCACCAAGGTTGGCGACACGTTCAATTATTCAGGCAAGCACTATTCGCTAACGAACAGCCCGGCGTTACCAAAGCCGTTCCAGTCGCCGTGTCCGCCGATCATCATCGGTGGACACGGTCGTAAAATTACGCCGCGTCTCGCCGCCAAATTCGCCGACGAGTTCAACGTTCCCTTCGCCTCGTACGAAGCAACAAAATCTCAGTTTGACGTTGTCGATGAAGCATGCGTGGCAATTGGCCGCGATCCCAAGTCGATGATTCGCTCAGCTGCACTGGTCGTCTGTTGCGCGAAGAACCAGTCTGATCTTGAACGACGTGCGTCAAACATCGGGCGTGACGTCAGTGACCTCTCAGAAAACGGGTTCGCCGGCACACCGGATCAGATTGTCGAAAAGATTCTCGCTTGGGGCGAACTTGGTATCTCTCGGCTCTATCTCCAGATTTTGGACATGAATGACCTTGATCACGTTGGCCTCATTGCGTCAGAGGTCTTGCCGGCAGTTAAATAGTTCGTTGCACCATATTGAAGGCTGACAAATAGGTCCTTTGATGAACCTTTCGTTGCCGAATTTGTATCGGCCGTTCTTCTCAGTCTTTTTCCAAAATCGCGACGTACGGCTCGCTCGATCGTTCGCCCAACACCCGGGCCTGATGCCAGCCCGTTCCTCGAAGGATCTCGCGCATCTCACTTCGTGAAACAAAGAGCCAGGGAAACCACGAACCGACTGAGTGGCCGTAGTGGTAGCGGAACCGCGCTTGCCCGGGCATGTCGCCACGCTCCTTATTTCGGTGGTAGTACGCGCGGTCGATCCCCGGAGCCCCGCCGCAGTACGCGTTCGTACTCTCGACAAAGATTCGAGCGGTCGGTTGCGTCCACTTCGCCCAGTTCGTCAATATCGCGCGTGCGCGCTCAGGCGTGCCGAATATTCCGAAGTTGTTGCCGTACATCACAATGGTGTCGAACGCAGCGATTTTCCGACCCAGGGTATCTGTCGACATACAAAGAACTTCTTTCACTCCACGGAAAGTCGCCGCTTCAATAGCGAGCGACGATGAGTCGAGCCCAACAACATCGATACCGCGCTGTTGAAGATTCAAGGCAACGCGGCCAGCCCCGCAACCCACGTCCAGGACACGTCCGCGCATGTGTCGAACAGACTGGCGCTCGGCTAACGGCCAGCCTTTGATATCTGACAAGTACACCTCGGGGCCAGCCCCGGTTTCGGTGAATCCGTCGTCACGCTCGACGACCTCGGGGGTGGTGCCACCTTTCGCCCAGTCCAGAAGGGCGAGTCCAAAGGTATCCGTTTCCTTTTTCACCTCATGACCCTATTCTCAAATGGACCAGCGTTGTAACGAGGTGGAGATCACGAGACGCTCGGACTCGCAACCCTGTATCGACAAGCGAGACCGCGACCGCACCGAGTCAGGGTTTCTTTGACAATGGCACAATTCGCTCGTTAAGGGACCGACGCGACAAGTTTTGTGATTCTCCGTGTATGAAGGTAGAAGTACTCGTCTACTTACTAAGGAGAGATATGACCCAACAGTACGAAAAGAGTCCCGACACGATTTCTCAACTCACCCCACGACAGTTCAACGTGACCCAAGAGCGCGGCACCGAACCAGCATTTGACAATGAATTTTGGGACAAAAAGGATGCCGGCCTCTACGTTGACGTCGTCTCGGGCGAGCCCCTCTTCGCCTCCACCAAGAAGTACGACAGCGGGTGTGGCTGGCCGAGTTTTACGGCGCCCCTCGTGCCCGAAAACGTGGTCGAGAACAGTGATCGAACCCACGGGATGATCAGAACCGAAGTTCGCTCCACGCATGGTGACAGTCACCTCGGTCACGTCTTTAACGACGGTCCCACTTCTGAAGGGGGCCTGCGTTACTGCATCAACTCTGCAGCCCTACGCTTCGTTCCGTACGAGGATCTCGACGCCGAAGGTTACGGCGACTACAAGAAGTTATTCAGCGAGACCTCAAGCGAGAAGGGATCGGCACAATGAGCAACGAGACGCAAAGGGCCATATTGGCCGGAGGGTGCTTCTGGGGAATGCAGGACCTCATTCGTAAGCGCCCCGGTGTAGTTGCGACGCGCGTTGGCTACTCCGGAGGTGACGTCGAGAACGCGACCTATCGTCACCACGGCAGTCACGCCGAGTCGATCGAAATCACCTTTGACCCAAGTGCGACGACGTACCGACAGATCCTCGAATTTTTCTTCCAGGTGCACGATCCGACAACGGTGAACCGTCAAGGTAATGACCGTGGGACGAGTTACCGGTCGGCGATCTTCTTCGTCGACGACGAGCAACGGCGCGTTGCTGAAGACACCATTGCCGACGTTGAGGCATCTGGGCTTTGGCCCGGCAAGGTCGTCACGGAAGTCGCGAAGGCGGGTCCGTTCTGGGAAGCCGAGCCCGAGCATCAGGACTACCTCGAGCACTACCCGAACGGCTACACCTGTCACTTCGTGCGCCCAGGCTGGGTGTTGCCGCATCGCAGTACTAATGCTGCTGCCTCTCCATCACCTGACGGCGAAGGTTAAGGGTCACCAAGGGCGCTCGATGAAATGGACCACTTCGGACATGAGTAACGGCGATTGGCGCAAAGACATCATTAACCCCGACGCCAAAGAACGCATTGCTCAGAAAGTGGCCGAGCGGCTCCGTGATGGTGACGTCGTAGGCGTCGGCAGTGGTTCAACGAGTCTTGTGTCCCTTCATGCGCTCGCCGAGAGAGCACAGAAAAATGGTTGGCATTTCACGGCCATCACCTCGTCACTAGAGATGGAAATCTCTTGCAGTGAGTTGCATGTGGCGACCTCAGACCTCATTCAACAGTTCCCCGATTGGTCATTTGACGGAGCTGACGAAATTGACGGAGCACTCAACATGATTAAAGGACGTGGCGGAGCAATGCTTCGCGAGAAACTCGTCATGGCGAGTTCTCCCGAGAGATACGTCGTTATCGATGAATCAAAGCGCGTTGAACGATTGGGTCAAAAATTCCCAGTTCCGGTCGAAGTCATTCCAGAATCCTTGAACCTGGTGCGATCACAGCTCCTTAGATCATTCCCCGTTCGATTGATGGAACTTCGCGCGGCGATCACTAAAGACGGGCCGGTCGTTACCGAGAACGGCAACCTCATTCTTGACGTCGTATTTACTGAAGTAGATCCTGAGCTCGACGCAAGACTGAACTCACAGCCTGGCGTTCTCGCCACAGGCCTGTTCATGGGATTCCACCCAACGATTATCAGCGACTAAGTAGTAAGCATCTTTCGCGATAGCCACAAGAAATAGTCGTTCCGGAAATCGCTTCAATAACAAGTATGGACTCAGGGAACGAGAACAATTTTTCCGTGCGCGTGACCGCTCACGAGTTCGCGATGAACTTGAGCGACGTCGCCTAGAGCGGCGATCTCGCGCGAAGGCGGACCTTGAGTTCCGTTCAACCATGTCTCAACGTCATAAAACTTTGACCGAGTATGAATTGCGACACGATCGTCCCATTTTGCTCGGTTCGCTTCAAGACGAGGATCCACTCAAAAAGGGTAGTGGGTCGCAGCGCGACCGGTCGAAAGGTCTCGACGACCTCGCGCGTTCGCGGCGTGCGAAAGTGTACTCTCGGGTCCATGACTAAGCGCTTGACTCCGCCATTCCGCGCCGACCACGTCGGCAGTTTTCTTCGACCACCGGAGTTACTGAACGCCCGCCGAGACTTTGCCGAAGGGCGAATCAACGCTGACGCTTTAAGAGAAGTTGAAGACCGCGCAATTCGCGACGTCGTTGCCCTACAAGAAGAACTTGGCTTTCAATCGGCCACTGACGGCGAGTTTCGTCGTACTTCGTGGCACATGGACTTCATCTATCAACTCGGTGGAATCTCCAAAACTAACGAGCAACTCCAGGTCGCCTTCAAGAACAACGAGGGCTCGACATCGTTCACGTCGGCCGCGTTGAAGGTCGACGGACGAGTGAGGATCGACGAAACTATTTTCGCCGACGCCTTTAAGTTCCTGCAGTCCACGGTGACTACAGCTGTTCCCAAGCTCACCATCCCCTCTCCGAGCATGGTGCACTACCGCGGGGGGGCAGCCGCAATTGATCCCGCGATCTACCCCGACGTAGAAGAGTTCTGGAACGACCTATCCTCGGCGTACGCCGAGCAGATCCGCCGTCTGGGCGAGTTGGGTTGCACGTACCTCCAACTCGACGACACGTCGCTCGCCTATCTCAACGATCCGGCACAACGCCAGATGATCGCCGAGCGTGGTGAAGACGCCGAGCATCAGCACTTGCGCTACATCAAACAACTAAACGCCGCACTTTCATCGCGACCCGAAGGCATGTCAGTAACCACGCACTCGTGTCGAGGTAACTTCCAGTCCTACTGGGCGGCCGAGGGCGGCTACGACTTCGTAGCCGAGGCCTTGTTTAGCGAACTCGACGTCGATGGATTCTTCCTCGAATACGACGACGAACGTTCTGGTGGCTTTGAGCCTCTGCGCTTTGTGCCCGAGGGAAAGATGGTGGTCCTCGGACTCGTCACCACCAAGCGAGGAGCCCTCGAAACGAAGGATTCGCTCAAGCGACGTATCGAAGAAGCGAGTCAGTTCGTCCCTCTCGAGCAGATTTGCCTCTCCCCTCAGTGCGGATTTTCCTCAACCGTGGAGGGCAACAGCCTCACCCTGGAGGAAGAGATTGCCAAACTTCGTCTCGTCGTAGAGACGGCTACCGATATTTGGGGCTAGTCACTTGATCTGAGCGCGGCGGAGTCGACCGTCAAAACTCTGACCAATTGATTACACAACATCCGGTGACGGAGCGCGCATCTGAACAACTGATGGCACCGTGAGCGTCACCGCAACAAAGACGAACAGCAGAATGGCAGCGCCGATAATTGTTGGTCGCACGCCACAGACTTGAGCAATGGGTCCAACGAGCGCCATGCCGATCGGCATGAAGACCAGCGAACCAAACCAGTCGTACGCACTCACGCGCGACAGTATTTCTGAAGGAACCTCTCGTTGCATTGTCGTGAGCCACAGGACAGAAAAAATGGAGATGCCGATCCCGGCGACGAATGTACTGAAGGCAATCAAGAGAGCGGGAGATCGATACGCCAGGCCGAGAAGTGGCCAGATCCACAACACTGGACTAATGGTCGCGACAAGCAACGGTCGACGCGGACGGTAGCGAAGCATAATGATGCCACCTAGAACCGCGCCAGCTCCTTCGAAGGCCAAGATCAGTCCCCACGCCGGTGCTCCGCCGAGTGACTGTTTCGCAATGACCGGACCCAAAACAAACATTGGCGCGAAGATCAAGATATTGATTACCGAGAACTCAACCACAATCACCCAGAGCCACGTTCGAGACCAAAACTCGTACCAGCCATTGCGAAGTTGCTTGAGGAACGACTCGCCCCCTTCGCTCGGAAGCCAATGCACATTAATGAAGTAAAGAGACAGCACACTGACGAGGTAAGTGAGACCGTCAATCAAAACGGCCCAGCCTGGATTCGATACGGCAACAATCAGACCAGCGACCGCCGGCCCAATGATGCCGCCCACGGATCCCGATAGACCATTCAGGGCGTTGGCTTGCTGGAGTTTCGCGGCGGAGATCACTTGTGGAACAATGCCCGTCATCGCCGGACTAAAGAACGCTTGACCAGTACCAACGAGGGCCGCGAGAACCATGAATCCCCACAGCGGTGGTCGCTCGGTCAAAATCCATAACCCGAGTCCCGTCTCAGCCAACGCACGAAGGCTGTCGGAACCTAACATCACCACTCGCCGGCTCATCCGGTCCGCGAGGACCCCTCCGATAAGCAGGAATAGAACGACCGGCATCAATCCCGCCGCCGCGACGTAGCCAACGTCACTGGCATTGCCATGTTCGAGGACCGCAAAGGTAATGGCCACCGGAGCCATGCCGCTGCCAATCTGCGACGTGGACTGTCCAATGAAGAGGAGTAAAAAATTGCGCTCACCTAGTGCATCAACCCAGCCCGAAAGACGCATTAGGCAAATCTACTTATTACCTGCGTTGCATGGACTCATCAGTCGTTGCAAAGCAACTGCCTCGTGTCACGAACTACTGACGTTCTGTTGCGTCAGTTCATTTCCAAAGTTTGGGACGCCCTTTCTAGTGGCTTATCGGTCGGACTTCTCTCGACGCCGCTTGGCTTCACCGAAAGCGGGCCGACGCATCCAGATGTAGACCCCCGTGTAGAGAGCGCTGAATAGCACCATGATCACTAAAGGTAAAACGATTGTCATTTAGAACTCCTTTCAGGTGAGGCGGTGCGCACCTCGCTCTGGAAACTTCTGGTAAATGAGGCATTCTTCGTGGACGTCTGACGTTTCGTGTCCATTGTGTCCTCTTTGATTCACTCGTTAATCACGCGCTATTAGTTAGAGCACTAACTATTAGTGTACACTCTAATGTTGGTTGACGTTTCAGGTTCTGGATTGAAAGCAGGCGTCAACGGGTACGTGGCCCAAAGCGAGTCTTACCATGACAGTTGATGACAGAGATGAAGGAAAAGATGGTTGGCATAGATAGGTCTGAGGTGACCAAAGGTGTCGGCGGTGCAACTCGGTCCGATCCCCTAGCCCTTGAGCGCCAGGTGTGCTTCGCGCTGGTCGTAGCTTCTCGAAGTGTCTTGGCGGTCTATCGGCCACTGTTGGAACCAATGGGTCTCACCCATCCCCAGTACCTCGTAATGCTGGCCCTCTGGGATCACTCACCACTCTCTGTTCGAGAGATTGGCACTTTGCTGCAGCTTGATTCCCCAACACTCTCCCCGCTCTTAAAGCGATTGGCGACTGCGGGTCTAGTCACGCGGACTCGAAGTGACGACGACGAACGGCGCCTGTGCATAGAACTCACGCAACAAGGCCGTGATCTTCGCGAACGGGCATTGGAGATTCCTCCCGCGATCGTTGCTCAACTGGGCATTGAGTTGCCCGAACTTGAGCAACTTCACGCCGCGCTGACCAAGGTGATCAAAGCCGCTCGCGAAGTTGACGATTCGCTGGTTTGAACGGCGATCATTCGTCGACAAGGGCGACGTGTCTTACTTACGTGTAACCGCGTGCTTTCGAGACCAATTCTTGTCACGTGCGTAGAGACTTGGAAACTGTTCGACTCTGGCTTGGTACAGATCCGCAACGCTTGAAGATGGACGGTAGATGACACCGGACGCTTTCGCGCCAACCTCATCTAAACGACGCACCTTGAGCGCCACTGACGCGAGAAGCGCAGCGCCACGCATCTGGGCGAGCAACGGTTGATCGACCTGCACGACGTCACGACCCAAGACGTCGGCGTACATCTGACACCACAGTTCTGACTGTGCGCCACCACCTAAGAGTCGAAGCGGGGAGAGTTCCTTTCCGGCGAACTTCTCGACGAACTTAAGGAGCCACGCACTGTTCGTGGCGACGCCCTCCATAACGGCTCGAACGAGATCGGCGGTGG